>CAJARE010000337.1 GCA_903944255.1 uncultured beta proteobacterium | reverse complement strand
CCATTGCATCCATAAAGGCGGATCCCATAATTCCAAAGATGTCCGTCACCTGATTGGCGGCCATTGTTTCAACAAAAGCCTCCGAGGGGGTCATTTTTTGTGGGCCAGCAGGTAAATTAGCGCCAGTCTTAGACATTCAGATCTCCTAGATATTCAATTAAACGGAACAATTTGTTCTACAATGCCTATATTAATCGTGTATTTTCTGCTATGTCAAGCATATAAACCCCAATATGGAATATATTTGACAACGCATTAAGACTCTTAAAGGACGCACTATGGCTGCAAGCTCCCCACCCATCGATTTATTGGATTTTCAACCGGATAAGATGGTTTCCCTTCATGCCGCCTTCCCAGAGTGCAAAGGCTTTGCCGATTTTCAAATTCCTGCATTTAGCCAAAAATCTGACCTAGTTCCGCCCGTTGATCCCAGTTATCAACTCAATCCCCAAGCTAGTGTGGCGATCCTCGCTGGTTTTGCTTTTAACCGCAGGGTCATGCTGCAGGGTATGCACGGCACCGGAAAATCAACCCACTTGGAACAGGTTGCTGCTCGCTTAAATTGGCCCTGCTTGCGCATCAATCTTGATGGGCAAATCACCCGTATGGATCTGATTGGAAAAGACATCATCACTCTTGAAGACGGCAAGCAAGTAACTCAGTTTCAAGAAGGCCTCATTCCATGGAGTTTGCAACGCTCCATTGCACTGATATTGGATGAATATGATGCCGGTCAAGCAGATGTCATGTTTGTTATTCAACGCATGCTTGAGCGCGAAGGCCGTCTCACACTACTCGACCAAAATAGAGTGATTGAACCAAACCCAGCATTTCGGATTTTTGCCACAAGTAATACAGTTGGCCTAGGCAACTGGAATGGAATGTATCAAGGAACTCAATTGCTCAACCATGGTCAAATGGATCGCTGGGATATTGTTGCTGCCCTCAATTATCTGGAGCCCGAGGAAGAAGAAAAAATATTGCTGGCAAAAGTCCCAGAACTTTTACCTGAGACCGCAAAACAAATGATAGCGCTTGCTAATCTCAGTAGAAAAGGGTTTGAGGCTGGTGATATCTCTACTTTGATGTCGACTAGAACCCTAATTACCTGGGGTGAGAATTGGCGTATTTTCAAAGACCTGCAACTTGGCTTTACCTTAGCATTTTTAAATAAGTGTGAGTCAGAAGAAAAATCTTTGGTTGCTGAATACTATCAACGTTGTTTTGCAACTGAGCTCGTTGCCACTAAAAACTAGCCCCTTTGAATTGGTGAATCTTGCAAACCGAATCTCACGATGAAGTAGAGTTACAAAATCGTTATGGGGCTATCATGCGCTCCCTATCAGGAGATACTCATCTTCAAATTCGGGATTGGCAGCTATTTCATAAAAGTCTTGCACTCAATGCTTTAGCACCACATCTTAAGCTTAGCTATTTACAAGCCCCTTGGGCTCATCCACGAGGAGTATTAGATGGTGTTGCCTTGCGTCTGCGTTATTCAGACTATGAACTTCATCTTTCACACTCTCCGAACGGTTTGGTTGAATCATTAGTATTTGAGGTTCTCGAGCAGATTCGGGTAGAAAGTATTTGTCCTGATGGACTAAAGGGCAGCAAGCAGAATGTCGAAAATCAATTTATTGCATGGATGCAAGAGTTTATGGCCAACGGTGGTGTGGAAGGCAGTATCGGCCTTTTATTACTCTCTATTTTCTCTACAGTATGGGTCAAACTAAACCAACGCCCCATTCCCCAATTGATGCAGGATGTAGTAGAGGCTACTCGAGCAGGACTCGCAGAGGGCCTAGGGCCCTATTTAGTCAAACTCAAAGCAAGCCGGTTCGACCAAGCAAGTTATGCAAAGACTTCTCTTGAAATTACACGACTAATATCAAATTTAATTGATGCCGAATATCAAAATGTTCCCAGCATTCGAACTAAGCAAAAAAATACTAGTAACAATTTTTTAAAGATCGAGTGGGTTCAACCTCCAACTCTTGGTTCTAAATCTGAAAAACAGCAACATTATTCTGCGCAAGATGCGAAAACATCTTTAGAACGCTCATTAGGTCAATACAAAGTATTTAACACTACTTATGATATTGAGATTGAGGCTAAAAAAAGCATTCGGCCAGCTCAACTTGCTACCTACCAACAAGAGCTTAGCGAGGAAATCACTAAGCTCAATATCCCCTGGGGGAAATTAACGAGGTCTTATAAAAAGATATTTAATACAAAGACACTGAAAAAATGGCAGACCACTGAGACCGAAGGCCTCTTAGATCGACGCTATCTCACCCGTATTGCAACCGCCCCACTAGATCCCGTTCTTTATAAGCATCCCTCTAAAAAGATAGAAGCATTAGGAAACGTTACGCTTCTAATCGACTGCTCTGGGTCAATGAAAGAGCAAAGGCTCAAGATTGCGACTTGTGTAGATTCTCTGGTGAGGATATTAGAGCAGGCACAGATTCAAACTGAAGTACTGGGCTACAGCACATCCGCTTGGCAAGGTGGGCGACCATTTAAAGAATGGCGCAAAAATGGACAAGCCCCTAATCCAGGCAGATTAAATGAGCGTGCGCATTGGATCTTCAAAGACTTTCATACCCCTTGGCGCAAGGCAAGGCCCGGTATTGCTGCGCTCCTGAGACCAGAAATCTATGCTGAGAGTATCGATGGAGAAGCCCTACTTTGGGCAGCCCAGCGCTTACAAAAAGAAGCGGCTAGTCAGACCTTAAATAAAAAACTGATTCTATTTTCAGATGGCTGCCCCATGGATCGAGCTACCATCGAGGCAAATGGAGAGTATTTTCTAAAAAATCACCTGCTACAGGTAATTGAATGGTGTGAACAACAAAATAATATTGAATTGTGGGGATGTGGAATTGGAGAAGAATTAAGACCATTCTTTCCAAACCGCTTAAGCTGGGATCAAGAACAAGAGGATCCTAGCGAAAGTCTTATGAATTGGGCTAAAGAATTAAAGACAGCAGGAAACTAGGTTACTAACTCATTAAAGTATTCATGGTGAGTAGTATTTAGGGTAGAAATACGCCATTCAATTGGCTCATCCTGTATATCAAGCGCTACCCTACGAATATGGAGCACTGGGGAGTCTGGCTTTAACTTTAACCAAGTCGACATTTGCCTACCCGCCAAGCCAGCCCTTAGTCTTTCATTCGTTTTAACTACTGATTGACCATAACGCATTTGGTATAGCTGGTAAATACTGCCTTCTCGTCCATCAAATTCAGAACGAGTTAAATTTTTGAAACGCTTTTTATCCAAGGTAATGTGGTCAATCATCACGCACTCACCCTCCAGATATAAACGGGTGACGATACGCCAAACAGGAGCTCCTTCCTTGATACCCAACTTAAGAGACTCCTCCTTGCTTGCTTGAGCTGTTCCAAAAGAAGCAGTCTCCACACGGGGATAGGTTTTTTTATCAGCATCCCAGCGAGCTACATGGAAAAAATAATAAAGCAGTCGCTTAGCATCGTGTTCTGCAACATAGGTTCCCCTGCCTTGACGGCGGACAACAATACCTTCCGCGACTAGTTCGTCTACCGCCTTGCGCAGGGTTCCTATAGATACATCTAACTCATTGGCCAAATCCTTTTCGGCAGGCAATGCCTGACCCATCGGATAACGCCCCCTGACCAGATCTTCAGTGATCTTTTGCTTCACCTCTTGATAAGCGGCCAGGGACTTCATACTCTAAGACTTAAGCAGACTCGTATAGGCGCGTCATCACAAACTCACGGTGACCCAAAATCTCAGCTGCTGTTAACTCACCGTTTGCAGTTCTCAAAAGAGCATCGAGAAGCTTCTCGCCTGCTGTATCTAAGTTCTCTTCACGGCGCAAAATACCAGAAACATCCACATCGATATGCTCAGACATCGTCCGCACTGTTTTTGGATTAGCACATAACTTAATCACTGGAAGAATTGGGTTACCAATCACGTTACCTTGCCCAGTTGGGAAGAAATGGGCCGCAAAACCAGCAGCAGCACAAAGCGTCACCATTTCAGCAGCAGCTGAAGATGAGTCCATAAAATGCAAACCTGGAATAGTTGGTGTCTCAGCCTTATCTAACACGCCATCAACAACACATTTCTTACCGATTTTTTGAATATTACCAAGCGCTTTTTCTTCGATTGTTGTTAGACCACCAGCAATATTGCCTTTGGTAGGCTGTGAATCTGATAAATCGCTAGTTTTATTCTTCTCGATCACGTCTTGATAACGATCAAACATTTCACGGAATTTTTTCTTCACTTCCGGAGTACGGCAGCGTGCCTCAACCAAATGCTCACCACCAGTGAGCTCAGTAGTCTCACCAAACACCAATGTAGAACCAATGTCGTAAAGCTTATCAAACGCATTACCAACTGTTGGGTTCGATGCACAACCAGAAGTAGTATCAGATTCACCGCACTTGGTTGAAACCCATAACTCTGATAGCGGTGCTGAAACGCGTTGCTGTTTAGAAGCGTGCTTCATCATGGAGTAAGCAGCTTTACTAGCACTTGCAATGGTTGATGTATCGCCATTACCTTCAATCCAGAAACCTTCTACTGGCTTACCAGATGCCTTGATTCCATCAACCACAATCTTTGTCCACTGTGGCTCGATACCAATCACTACCACTCCAGCTACGTTTGGATTGCAACCGGCACCGATCAAGGTTCTAAAGTGAAGGTCTAAGTCTGCGCCAAACTGAAGACGGCCATAAGGATGAGGAATGGCAACTGTACCTTTAATATTGTTGGCAACCGCTTCACATGCTGCATTCGATAAATCATCTAAGGGCAAAATAATGACGTGGTTACGAATACCCATACGACCATTTTCACGGCGATAGCCCATAAAGGTTGCTTGTTTTAAATTAATCATTTTCTATCTTTCTTAATATCGTAATGAATACGGGTATCGATTACCAACGCTTAGTTTTGACATTTTGAACATGGGTATGCTCGCCCTTTTTGATGGGAGCAACTACCTTGCCGATATCAACACCGTACTTAATAATGGTGTCGCCAGCCTTCATGTCCTGCAAAGCAATCTTATGCCCAATAGGAATATCACTTTCAGATTTGATATTGACAGTGCTATCACCGTCCATTACCCAGCCGATTAAATCAGTACCAGCCTTCACACCTTCCACCACGACAACGCCAACGACGTCTCCTGGCTCATGCACGACAAAATGAATCATTTCTTTCTCCTTATCAATCTTATTTGAATGCTACCCATTCCATGACTGACGAATGCCAGCCTGAATTTCCTCTACAACCACATCAGAAACATTTACACCTTCTTTAAATCCTGCTGCTCTTTGCTTAAAGCGTCGCTGGCCCGGCAAACGAGTGCCTGAATCAGCGGCCAAAACTTTTAAAAAGTCGCGCATTTTGTTTGCAAAAACTTGAGTACCGGCAAGACCTGGATCGATCGTTAGTAACAGCTGGCCAATACGTGGGCGATTTCCCTTGGCGTCAAAAAATGAGTCAGCTTCATATGAGAATCTGCTGCCAGACAAACCCACCACTAATAATTCAACAATCAAAGCCAGTAATGCCCCTTTATCTCCGCCCAAAGGAACCATCAAACCCTTTAACCCCTCTTGTGGATCTGTTGTCGGCTTACCATCCGCAGTTAATGCCCACCCCTCAGGAATCGCTTCGCCTTTTTTTGCGGCAACCAATAATTTGCCACGCGCAACCGCTGATAAAGACATATCAATTACTAAGGGATCACGATTGGCTATTGGGAATGCAGCGGCCAATGGGTTAGTACCAAACATAGCCTTGCTTCCACCAACCATCGGCATTGCAGCAGGCGTATTGCCAAACAATAAGGAGATATATCCAGCGCGAGCGGCGGCCTCTGCAAAATGACCAGCAACGCCAAAGTGGTGACTATTAGTCACCGCTACAAGACCAACGCCACTCTTTGAAGCAAGATTAACTGACAAATCTGTTGCGAAACGAAGGGCTGGGAAAGCTAATCCATCACAGGCATCAACTAAGGCTGCAGATGTTTTGAAAGGACGAACCTTTATTTTAGGGGCCAGCTCAACTCGGCCATTTTTTGCATGACCTGCATATTGTGAAACCCGTGCTAAACCGTGTGAGGCTAAGCCGTCTAATTCTGCAAGCGTTAAAAACTGCGCTGTTTCAAAAGCCGCTTTTTCACCGATACCACTAGCTTTTAATCCAGCCGATGCCAACTGAACCATCTTTTCATAGGATAAGTTCATTTCAAACCCCTAAATACCGATTTACTTCATCGGCAATCATTTGACTAACACGCTGATTACTTTCATGTGTGACTCCAGCGATATGTGGTGTCAGAATAAGATTCTCAATTCCTGCAAAATGACTTAAATCCTTTGCAGGCTCTGTAGAAAAGACATCGATTGCTGCGCCACCAATTCGCCCAGAGCGCAGTCGCTCTGCTAGCGCTAATTCATCAACGATGCCACCGCGCGCTGTATTAATTAGACAAGCGCCTTCTTTCATTTGGTCAAGCGTAGTCGCATTAAACAAATTCTTGGTTTCAGGCAAATAAGGAAGGTGTAAAGAAACTGCATTGCTTTTAGACAGCAACTCATTTAATTGAAGCAAGGGAACTGAAAATCCATCAAGAGCAATAGAATCTTCAGAGAGCATTGGATCGTATGCCACACAATGCAAGCCAAACGCATGCGCCTTTTTAGCAACTACCCTTCCAATACTGCCAAAACCTACAATACCGAATGTCTGACCTAAAAATTCGTGATAACCAGAAAAACGAGGGCGAGGCCATTCCCCTTTGAGGGTTGCCATCGTAGCAGGAATAAAGCCACGGGTTAATGCAACTGCAGCCCCGACAACATACTCAGCTACTGACTCAGCATTTGCACCTGTTGCAGGGATGACTTTGATATTGCGCTTGGCACAAGCTGTTAACTCAATATTTTCAAGCCCAACGCCCAAACGACCAACAACCCTTAAATTTGGCGCTGTCAGTAAAATTTCTTCATTGACTTGAGTTAGGTTACGAACAATCAGCCCATCAATATTTTGCATTGCAGCAATTAAAGCTGGACGATCTTTATATAAATCTGGCTCATAAATCACGCTATGCTTAGAACGCAGGGTTTCTAAGGCTTGACTAGTGATGAACTCAGAGATCAAAATGGTAGACATATTCATATCATATAGATGATTTAAATCACTTGCAAGCGAACATACTATTTTTAAGCAGTAAATCAGCTTATGATTTAAAAAACATTTTATGTAATGAAATAAGAGTTAAGATAAAAAAAATACAATTAAACCTGGAGGAGCAAGATGTTTAGGAAACCATTGATTGCCGTTTTAAGAAATGCATTTATTAGCCTTGGAGCGCTAGCCTGTATTGCCTCCCCTTCAATTACACAGGCTCAAAGTTGGCCAGATAAGCCAATTAAATTAATTATCCCTTTTGCTCCTGGCGGCACCACTGATATTCTCGGAAGAATTTTGGCACAACAAATGACCACTATTCTTGGTCAAAATGTCATTGTCGAAAACAAAGGTGGTGCTGGAGGTAATATTGGCGCTGAAGTCGTTGCAAACGCACCTCCTAACGGTTACACACTGCTGCTTGCTTCAGGAAGCATGATGACAGTTAACCCATTTTTATATAAAAAACTTCCATTAAATTACGCTACCGATCTTACCTACATTACTGCTGTAGCTGGCGGCCCAATGTTGGTATCAGTTGGCCCAAATGTACCGGCAAACAACTTAAAAGAGTTGATCGCTTTAGCAAAAACGAAAGAGTTAACCTTTGGCTCAGCAGGAATTGGCAGTCAAGTTCATATGGCGGGTGAAAATTTCACCTACTCAGCAGGAATTAGCGCCACTCACGTACCTTATAAGGGTGAAGGCCCAGCTCTTACTGATTTAGCTTCTGGACAAATTGACTTTATGGTTGGCAACCTTCCGGCAGCAGCAGGCTTCGCAAAATCCGGAAAGATCAAACCTTTAGCCATTACTAGCAGCAAAAGAGTTGCGCAATTACCCGATGTTCCTACTGTTGCAGAGGCAGCCATTCCAGGATTTGTTAATCTGGGCTGGTTTGCGCTAGCAGCGCCTTCAGGCACTCCAAAGGCTATTCAGGAAACAATATATAACGCAACTCAAAAGGCCTTGGTATCAGATGCAATGCGAAAGAGCCTAGAACTTAATGGTCTTACAGCAATTTTGAACACCCCTAAAGAGCAGTTAGATATTCAAATTAAGAATGAAACAGCAAACTGGGAAAAAGTCATTAAGGCTCGTAATATCCAAGCTCAATAATCATTAGTTAAGGACGCTCTTTAAGAGAGTCCTTAACTTTAAAATAACTGGCGCACCAATAAAGTTGTTCCTGAAAAAAGTAAAATGGAACCATAGGCCACCCGCATCGCTGCATTACTTAATTTAGCGTGTACATGCGTTCCAGCCCAAATACCAAGGAAAGTAGTAGGGATCAGACATATTGCCAATCCTAATACAGGCCAACTGAGCAATAATCCTGTCGCAACCATAAGACAAAGTCGCAAAATAGTCAGGATCAATATTGCGAAGGCCATAGTTGCTCTCACTGTTTTTGGATCTGAAATCCTCAATCCAAGGTAAGAGGCATAAATAGCTCCGCCAGTAGCAAAAAGTGCCGTAAAGATGCCCCCAAAAAATCCAAATGGAGCAGCCCACCATCTATTAATTACTTTATGTAGCTCTCGATTTCTTTGCCAAAGAACTCGGGCTCCATTGATTGCAGCAAAGACTCCCAGCGTAATTAATAAAGGAGCACTTGGGGCTTGAAGCAACAGTAGACCCCCCACAACAATACCTATCAAGGTAAAGGGAAATAGCCACTTCAATTCTTTCATATCTGCGTTGCTTGAATTTTTATTTCCGAGATATAAAGCACCGCAAATATCAATCATGACCATCATTGGCACTACAGACTTTAATGGGTAAATCTGGACTAGCAAGGGAACAGCAACAATAGAAGCGCCAAACCCAGATACTCCAAAAATAAAATACGCGCCAAAGATGATTATTGCGGCTAAGGCAAATGGAAGCGGTTCTATGAACTCAAAAATGGCTAGGTCTCAACAAGAATAGTTTCGCCAGGATTTACTAAAGTGAATTGAACTGGTCTATTTTCTATCGACAAACTTTGGCCATGAAGATTGATTGCCGTGTAATAGGAGTCTTCCATGGATCCAGGCTCAGGAAAATCCTCGCGATAATGCGATCCCCTAGAATTTTCTCTAGAAATAGCCGCCTCAGTAATTGCTTTGCTCACCTGTATGAGATTTTGCAAATTCATCCAATCTTGCCAAGTCACACTATATTCACGTTGAATATCACCTACACCAATTTGTAATAAGACTTCCTCTAAGCGATGAAGGGTATCGCGACCACGAAGTAGGCTTTCTTTTGTTCTAGATATTCCTACATCATCCCACATACATTCAGCCAAGGCATCACGAATTGCCTCAATGTCACCTGCTGCTTTATGAAGTGGCGCCTCATGAGCTTGAATGCTGGCATATACCTCGTCCATATTGCACTCCAGAAAGCTCTGTTTAGCTGCCCAGTGCGCCATCGTATCACCTGCAATACCACCAAATACAGTTGAGTTTGCAACCCCGTTTCCACCCAGACGATTGGCCCCATGTACCCCGCCCGTATCTTCACCAGCGGCAAAGAGGCCAGGTAAGTCAGTACTGCAGTCACTTTTAAAGACAAGGCCACCCATCATGTAATGAGCGGTAGGAACAACCTCCACTAAATCATTTGCCAAATCAAAACCGCTATCAGCGCACCGCTCGACCATTCCCTTAAATAGCTCCCGAACATTCTGCGGCCCTAAATGACTCATTTGAATATAGGCCCCGCCATGAGGTGTAGCCCTTCCTGCACGAATCTCAGAATTAATGGCTCTTGACACAATATCTCTTGTAGCTCGCTCGTTACGTGAGTCATAGTGATGCATAAAGCGTTCGCGATTACCATTTAGCAAGTATCCGCCTGCTCCCCGCAACCCTTCTTCTATAACTGTACCTGTCATTCGTGTTCCAGGGCCAGCCAATAAACCAGTAGGATGGAACTGGACCATCTCCATATCGCGTAAGGTCAATCCTGCGCGCAGTGCCATCGCTAAACCGTCGCAACTCTTGTCACCTGACGGGGTGTGGTACTTATACATCGTTGGCCCACCACCGGTGGCTAATAAGACTGCCTTGGCACGCACCAGGGTGAATTGACCTGTTTGCATATTGAGCATCAATACTCCAGCAAGTGACTTGCCATCTGTGCTGTGAATTAATTCAATAGCGCGATACTCTTCCAGCCGATGAATGCCCCTAGCCCACACTTGCTCTGCTAGACGATTAATAATTTCAATACCAGTTAAGTCGCCCTTGTGAACCGTACGATCAAAAGTCTGCCCTGCAAACGCTTTTTGATGAATCGTTCCATCAGGATTACGATCAAAAAAGCAGCCCAACTCATTTTCTAATTCTCGAATGCGCTCTACTGCTTTGCTCACTAAGGTCCAGGCTAATTCTTGATCTGAAAGCCACTTACCACCTTCAATCGTATCCATAAAGTGTCGCTCTACCGAATCTCCTTCAGCTAAAGCAACGTTATAACCGCCCTGAACCATCCGGGTACAACCACATTTACCTAATAAACCTTTAACGGCAATCGTAATATGTAAATTAGGATTTGCTTGATGGGCATGTAAGGCTGCGAAAAGCCCTGCGCCACCAGAACCCAGTAT
>CAJARE010000336.1 GCA_903944255.1 uncultured beta proteobacterium | reverse complement strand
CTTTGTCGTTCAATGGATTTGGCGCCAAAGCGATCACGCCACTCCACCATTTTTTGATTGAAGAAAGGGTTCTTCATTTTTTGATAGAGGCCTGCTCCGCGTGGCCAGTCATTCTTCATGCCCAATGCAGAGAGTGCCATGAAGCCTCCCTCAAGACCAACAAAGTGTGGATTCACTAAAATGCGTGGTTTGCGATCACCAAGTGGAACAGCAGATTCAAGATGTACAAATGACAGTATCTGATTGCTAGTGCCAAGCCATACTCGGCTACGCTCGATGACGCTACGTCCAAACAATTTCCAATGTTCAAGTGCTAAGGCATCAATTTCTGTTTCACTCAAATGAGGAAAGCACAAACGTAAATTGGTTTTAACTACCTTGGCACGATCACTTAGGATATGTGCAGCAAGCCATCCAAGCCCGTAACCAGTCTGGACAGTAAGGCTATACGGTAAGAATGCAAAGAGGCGCAGAAGGCTAAGCGCTAAAAAATTGAAGAGGTTTTCTAACCAAGTCATTCTTAAAATGATAATGAATTACTTAGCTATTAGGCGGCAGTTCTGCACCAGATGGATGCTTGTAGCGGTTGTAGGACCAAATGAATTGTTCGGGCGCAACTAAGACTGCATTTTCAATGGCGACATTTAGTTCGGCGGCGCCAATAGTCGCATCTTCTGATAAAGGCGAGAGTCTTGTGGCTTGCATCAACCAACCTTGACCTAAGCCTTTGCGCTTGGCAGTAAACATCACAACTGGTGTGTTGTTCCGGTTAGCTAGGCGCGCGGGTAGCGGGGTGGTGTATGCGGGTCGCCCAAAAAATGGCACCCACACTCCTTCACCCCCACTGGGCACTTGATCGGGAAGAATGCCGATCGCCTCGCCACGAGTTAAGGCGCGAGTCATTTGACGAACCCCATTTAAGTTCGTTGGCACAAAATGCATATTGGGATAGGCTCTGCCTTCCTCAACCACTTCATTTAACCAAGCTTGGCGTGATGGTCGGTAAAGGATGGTTGCCGGAAAATGCTGCGCCAAGACACGGGGAATGATTTCAAAGCCACCCAGATGCGGGGTCAACATCACTAGTCCATGACCTTCATTGATGGCCGCCTCGACTACATCCCAGTTTTGTACTTCCACTAAAGCGAGTGCTTTTTGCGGATTACGCCAAATCCATAAGCTGTCAGAAAATAGCATTCCAGAGGCTCTAATGGCCTCCCATAACTTAAAAGGCAGGTTTTTAGCAGTCACAACTGTTTGATATTGAGGGCGAAAGAGGGAGCGATAGTGGCTAGATCCAAGGTAAGCCAAGACCCCCAAAAAGGCACCAATTGCCTGAGCTATTGATAAGGGAAGCGCAGCAATCAGATTGAGGCTAAGTTTTAGCAGGGGTTTTCGCACACCCTAATGATATTCAATGATGGCGTAAGGGCCAAATTTGATTTGGGCTTGGTGGATTTGACGTTTTTCAGATAAAATTCAGTTATCGCTGAGTTAAGACAACTTGCAGAGCGATTCAAAAATACTGCTAAAGCGTCGCCGTTGTGGTTCCTGGCACGTCGAGTTGTCCAATTGATTGTGTTAATTTTTTAAGGAATATGCAATGGCAAACGATTACTTCTTTACCTCAGAATCTGTTTCTGAAGGTCACCCCGACAAAGTTTCAGACCAAATTTCTGATGCGATTCTCGATGCCATTTTGGCTCAAGATCCTACTGCACGTGTTGCGGCAGAAACCTTATGTAACACCGGTCTTGTTGTTTTAGCTGGCGAAATCACTACTAACGCTAATGTTGACTACATTCAAGTCGCACGTAATACCTTGCGTGAAATTGGTTACGACAATACTGCCTACGGTATCGATTACAAGGGCTGTGCAGTGCTCGTTGCTTATGACAAGCAAAGCCCGGATATTGCCCAAGGCGTTGATAAGGCGCATGACGATGGCTTGGATCAAGGGGCCGGAGACCAAGGCTTGATGTTTGGCTATGCGTGTGATGAGACTGCAGAGCTCATGCCTTTGCCAATTCATTTATCACACCGTTTAGTTGAACGTCAATCTCAATTGCGCCGTGATGGTCGTTTGACATGGTTGCGTCCTGACGCTAAGTCACAAGTAACCTTACGTTATGTTGATGGCAAGCCCGATTCAATTGATACAGTTGTTTTATCAACTCAACATGATGAAGATATTAGCCTTGAAAAATTGCGAGAGGCGGTCATTGAGGAAATTATCAAACCAGTACTACCTAAGCATTTAATTAAAGGCGCGATTAACTTTTTAGTGAACCCAACAGGCCGTTTTGTTATCGGCGGCCCACAGGGTGATTGCGGTTTAACTGGCCGTAAAATTATTGTAGATACCTACGGTGGCGCTGCTCCTCACGGCGGAGGTGCTTTCTCAGGCAAGGATCCGTCTAAGGTTGACCGTTCCGCTGCATACGCAGGTCGCTATGTTGCTAAGAATATTGTTGCTGCAGGTTTAGCAAGTAAGTGCTTAATTCAGATTTCCTATGCGATTGGTGTTGCTAAGCCTACTTCTGTGATGGTGAGCACCTTTGGTACTGGAAAAGTATCGGATGAAAAGATTGCGCAATTGGTATCGGATCACTTTGACTTGCGTCCAAAAGGTATTGTGAAGATGTTGAACCTGTTGCGCCCTATTTATCGTAAGACTGCTGCTTATGGCCATTTTGGTCGTGAGGAGCCAGAATTTACTTGGGAACAGACTGATAAGGCACCAGCATTACGTGCAGCTGCAGGGCTCTAAGCATCAAATAAGTGGTATTGAGCTGTACTAAAGCCAAATATGGGGAAATTGATTACAATTTCCCCATACCTTCAAGGAGCGTTGCAAGGAGTGCTAAATCCCAGCACTTCCCCAGGCTTGAAGGGAGTAGATTCCTCAACAGGATTTACTCATTGCAACCGCGCTCGCTAACCCATGGTTCAATGGCTAGCGAGTTTCTACTCCAGCATTGGATCGTTATTAGCTGGAGCATTAATGAATACCGTTACTGATTTAAATAATTTTGTTGCAACTCGTTGCGCAATTGCCGATATTTCTTTGGCTGATTTTGGCCGCAAAGAAATTGCTATTGCTGAAACTGAGATGCCGGGCTTGATCGCCATCCGTGATGAATTTTCTGCAGGGCAGCCCCTTCGTGGTGCGCGTATTACTGGTTCTTTGCATATGACCATCCAAACTGCCGTTTTGATTGAGACGCTCGAAGCACTGGGTGCTGAAGTGCAATGGGCTTCATGCAATATCTTCTCCACCCAAGATCATGCTGCTGCAGCAATTGCTGCTAACGGCACCCCTGTATATGCAATCAAAGGC
The DNA here is from genome assembly GCA_903944255.1 of uncultured beta proteobacterium. Classification (GTDB taxonomy): domain Bacteria; phylum Pseudomonadota; class Gammaproteobacteria; order Burkholderiales; family Burkholderiaceae; genus Polynucleobacter. The sequence continues at coordinate 7,437 of CAJARE010000336.1, read as the reverse complement.
GAAACTCTTGAGCAATATTGGGACTTTACCCATCGTATTTTTGAATGGGCGGATGGCGGCTATACCAATATGATTTTGGATGATGGTGGCGACGCTACCCTGCTATTGCATCTTGGCGCGCGTGCTGAAAAAGACCAAGCCTGTTTGAATCATCCAACCAGCGAAGAAGAAACTATTTTGTTTGCTGCCATTAAGAAAAAATTGGCACAAGATCCAACTTGGTATTCCACGCGTTTAGAGAAAGTAAAAGGCGTTACAGAAGAAACCACAACAGGTGTTCATCGTCTGTACCAAATGTTTGCTAAAGGCGAATTGAAATTCCCAGCGATTAACGTTAATGACTCTGTCACTAAGAGCAAGTTCGATAACCTATACGGTTGCCGTGAATCTTTAGTTGATGCGATCAAGCGCGCAACCGATGTGATGGTGGCTGGTAAGGTAGCAGTGGTGTGTGGCTATGGTGACGTGGGTAAAGGCTCTGCACAGGCTTTGCGCGCATTGTCTGCACAGGTATGGGTTACCGAAGTAGATCCAATTTGTGCCTTACAGGCAGCCATGGAAGGTTACCGTGTTGTAACGATGGACTACGCTGCTGATAAAGCCGATATCTTTGTTTCAGCAACTGGAAACTATCACGTGATTACCCATGACCATATGGCTAAGATGAAAAATCAAGCGATTGTTTGTAACATCGGCCACTTTGATAATGAGATCGATGTTGCTGGTATTGAAAAATATCAGTGGGAAGAAATTAAGCCACAAGTTGACCATGTGATTTTTCCGGCAGCAAATGGCTTGCCTGAAAAACGGATCATTATTTTGGCTAAAGGCCGTTTGGTGAATTTGGGTTGTGGAACCGGGCACCCATCTTATGTGATGAGTTCATCATTCGCCAATCAAGTGATTGCGCAGATTGAATTGTGGAGTGCGGTTGGTACAAATAAATACCCAGTTGGTGTTTATACATTGCCTAAGCACTTAGATGAAAAAGTGGCTCGTTTGCAGTTGAAGACTTTGAATGCCGAGTTAACCGTATTGTCAGATCAGCAAGCTACTTATATTGGTGTAACGAAGGAAGGCCCATACAAAACTGACCACTATCGTTATTAACCCATTCTAGAAAAACAGGCCCAAGATTATGGAATTAAGCGTCGAATTTTTCCCGCCGAAGACGCCTGAAGGCGAGAAGAAGCTACATCTTGTTCGCGAGCGTTTGAGTGAAACTCTCAAACCCGCGTTTTATTCTGTGACCTTTGGTGCCGGTGGTTCTACACAGTCGGGTACCTTGAAAGTAGTAAGTGACATTCATGCGGCGGGTGCTGCAGTTGCTCCTCACTTATCTTGTGTTGGCAGCTCTCGAGAGAGTGTTCGTGAAATGTTGCAGCAGTACAAAGATTTGGGAATTCAGCGCATAGTCGCCTTACGTGGAGACTTACCTTCTGGTATGGGTCAATACGGTGAGTTTCATCACGCAAATGAGCTAGTAGAATTTATTCGAGCAGAGACAGGTGATTGGTTTCACATTGATGTAGCTGCTTATCCAGAAACCCATCCTCAGGCTAAATCGCCTGCTAGCGACGTTGAATTCTTTGTGCAGAAGATGAAGGCTGGAGCAAATTCAGCTGTTACTCAGTATTTTTATAACAGTGATGCTTACTTTCGCTTTGTAGATGAAGCTTATCACCTAGGTGCAGCACAACCTGTGATTGCTGGCATTATGCCCATCACCAATAGCACTCAGTTACTACGTTTTTCAGATGCTTGCGGTGCAGAGATTCCACGCTGGATACGTTTGCGTCTCCAGTCATATGGAGATGATATTGCTTCGATCCGTGCTTTTGGTGAAGAGGTGGTAACGGATTTATGTGATCAGCTTTTAACTGCCGGCGCGCCAGGATTACACTTTTATTCTCTCAATCAAGCAGACGCAATTTTAGCGATTGCTGATAATCTGGATTTAACGAAAAATTCCTGATTCGGTGATCAGAATATCGAGTGGCTCATCATGTGTTTGGGCCGTCCACTGAGCGTCATCTACTTTTTGCCAATCATAGCCAATCCCGATACAGAGCAGAGTTGGCTTATCTTTTCTCAGTTGAGCTAAGGTGCGGTCAAAATACCCCCCGCCATACCCTAGACGCCAGTAGTGTGTATTTGAGCCAAGATTCGAGCTAGACCACCCTACGCAAGGAATCAAAATGCAATCTGGGGTAAGAGCTGGTCTTTTGGAATTGCTTGGATCGGGCTCTGGTACCCCATGCTGACTGGGGATGAGGCGATCACCTTCTTGCCATTGATAAAAATCGAGATGTTTATCAGGACGCGCAAAAGGCATGGCTAGTTGTCTACCTGATTCTGAGTTTGCCCATGCTAATAAGGCGGGTCGTAAATCCACTTCATCCTGGATAGGCCAGTAGAGGGCGATAGATTGTAAGGAATTGCCGGCGCTGATTAAGAATTGATTGAGTTTTGCAATCAGGTTTTCAGTCATGACAGCATGATTTTGCCCGGCAGCAAATTCTTTGCGCCGTTTTAACAAATCCTGCCTTAGAGTTTTTGGAGAATTACCGTGCATATCCATGATTATCAGGCGAAAATTACCATTTATAGTAACTACCTTACCACCAAGTAAATATCAATAGGGTTAGATTGTGAATATGAAGTCTGCTGCTCAGAAAAGCAAATATCAGCGCATTGCGGGAGCCCTCATTTTGGGCCTGGCTTTAGCTGCCAATAATGCTTTTGCTGAAAAAATAAAAAAACCCAAGTTACCTAAGTCCTACGAGAGTAAGGCGGCAGCACCAGAAATCACCGATGCAGACCGGATGTTTATTGATTTACGTGAAGCAGCAAAAAAGAATGATGTGTTTCGGGCTCAGCAGCTTGCAAGCAATCTAGTGAACTATCCATTTGATGATTATGTGGCGTACTTTCGCATTAAGCCCCAAATGTTTGATAGCGCTGGCGGCCCAAGAGGCGACTATAGTGCAGATGCTCAGGTAGTAGCATTTTTGAATCAATACCAAGGGACGGCTTTGGCTGATCGTATGCGTAATGATTGGTTATTAGTTTTGGGCAAAAGAAAAGACTGGTCACGTTTTGATGCGGAGTATGCCAAGTTTGTTTTAGATGATGACACTCAAGTGAAATGTTATTCCTTACTTTCTAAATTATCTCAAGGTGAAAATCCCACAAAGCTGGCTATAGATTCGCGTTCGGTGTTGTTAGACCCTAGTTATTTTGGCCAAGCATGCCAAGAGTTAGTGCCTTTATTAGTTGCTGCTGGCGGGATGACTCCCAGCGAGGCTAAAGCGATTGGACGTGCTGCAAGTGAAAAAGGCTTTGATACTATGGCCAGACGGCTCGGCGGCGAAGACCCGATTACCGAGATTGTAAAGGCTGCAAAAGCAGATCCTGCCAAGACGTATCGAGATTTTTCTCAGAGCGCTTCTCGGTATAGCAAAGAGAATCAAGCAGTAGCATGGGGCGTGATCGGTCAATTCTTAGCAAAGAAACTAGATCCTAATGCTGATGATGCTTATCGTCTCCAACAAGAGCTTGGGTACAACGAATTGTTATCTGCAGAAAGTCAGGAATGGAAAGTACGAGCGGGCTTGCGCGCCAAAGATTGGGCCTTGGTCAAGAATGCCATTGAGGGTATGAATCCTGCAGTAAGAGTTCGTGATCCTGCCTGGACTTATTGGTATGGGCGCGCTTTAAAAGTTGAGGGTCAGGACGCTAAAGCCAAAGAGAATTTTGAGTTGATAGATAACCAATATAATTTTTATGGCCAACTTGCACGAGAAGAGCTAGGTAAATCGAATCAGGCGCCCGCACGCACAAAGGTTGGTGATCAAGAAATCGATACGATGGCAAGTCGCAAAGGTTTCATGAGGGGCGAGCGGCTTTATGCCATGAATTTGCGCTTTGAGGGTAATCGAGAGTGGAATTGGGAATTGCGCAATATGACGGATAAGCAATTACTTGCTGCAGCGGAATATGCCAAACGTGTTCATTTGTATGATCGTGTTGTCAATACCGCTGACCGTACAAAGGAAGAGCATGATTTTAGTTTGCGCTATCCAACCCCTTTTCGAGATGAGCTATCTCCTATAGCAAGGCAGATCGATCTCAATTTAGCTTGGACTTATGGCCTGATTCGTCAGGAGTCTCGTTTTATCATTAATGCATCTTCTTCTGTGGGTGCATCTGGCCTAATGCAGGTCATGCCTAATACGGCTAAGTATGTTGCCAAGAAAATTGGAATGACTAATTACACTAATGACAAATTAAGCGATACCAATACGAATTTAACTTTGGGCAGTAACTATTTAAACATGGTGTTAGTAGATTTAGATGGATCATGGGTCTTGGCATCTGCGGCATATAACGCAGGTCCATCCCGTGCAAAGCTATGGCGAGAAAGATTAACTAGTCCAACTGAAGGCGCTATCTTTGCTGAAACTATTCCCTTTACCGAGACGCGTGTCTATGTAAAAAACGTACTCTCAAATGCAAATTACTATTCATCGGTAATGCATGGAAAAGAACAATCATTGAAGCAGCGACTTGGCACCATTGCCCCCAAGACTGCCACCCAAACTGAATTACCATAAAGATGCCCCATTAATAAAAAGGTTTCAAATGAAATACGACGTTCTTCTCATTGGCGGCAACGGTTTTGTTGGCCGTGTTCTAGCGGCTAAATTACAAGCTATAGGCCACTCTGTTTTAATTCCCACTAGTCATTTAGCCGCAGGACGAGATTTGCGCATGCTGCCAAAGGTACATTTAGAAGATGCAGATGTTCATGAATTTGATGTGTTGCAAGATCTGTGCTCGCGCGTTAAGGCCAATGGTGCAGTAATCAATTTAGTCGGCGTATTACACGACAAGCCTGCACAGCCTTATGGCAAAGTATTCAAAACTGCACATGTCGATTTGCCGAAAAATATTATTACTGCAATGCAGATGCATGGTTTAAAACGATATTTACATATGAGTGCTTTAGGAGCCGATTCTCATGGACCTTCAATGTATCAGCGGAGTAAAGGCGATGGGGAGGCCGCTGTTAAGGCGAGTCATTTAGATTGGACCATCTTTAGACCCTCGGTCATTTTTGGATCACAAGATCAATTTATTAATTTATTTGCTAAGTTAACCAAGTTGTTTCCGGTGATGCCATTGGCTAACCATACCGCTCGATTCCAGCCAGTGAGTGTTGATGATGTTGCTAGTGCTTTTCTCAATTCCCTAACGATGCCAGAAACGATTCATCAAACCTACGATTTAGTAGGCCCTACGGTTTACACCATGAAAGAGATCGTGGAGTTAGCTAAACGTAAGGTGGGTGCCTCTTGTCTGATCATTCCAGTGCCTGCATTGATTGGATATGTTCAGGCCTTAGCTTTTGAGTTCTTACCTGGCCCAACTTTAATGTCGCGTGACAATATTGCATCTATGCAGCAACCCAATATCCTGCCTCTTGGTGGAAGAGATGCATTGAAAGAGGTCTTTAAAGTCAGTCGTCGTACCTTGGAAGGCATGCAGTAATGAAGGTGTATGCCGTAGGTGGCGCCATTCGGGATACCCTAATGGGCCTGCCTATAAATGATGTTGACTTCGTAGTAGTAGGCTCCACTGTAGAAGAAATGATCGCACGTGGCTATCGCCCTGTTGGTAAAGATTTTCCAGTATTTCTGCATCCGCAGACTCAGGCTGAATATGCCCTTGCTAGGACCGAGCGTAAATCAGGCATCGGATATAAGGGCTTTCATTTTTATGCCGATCCAACGGTCAGTCTTGAGCAAGATTTAGAGCGTCGGGATTTAACCATTAATGCAATGGCTCAGGAAGTGGGGGCAGATGTTCAGTGGGTCGGCCCGATTATTGATCCTTTTAATGGGCAAGCAGATTTAGCTGCGAAGATATTTCGTCATGTATCAGATGCTTTTGCTGAGGATCCATTGCGCTTACTGCGCATAGCACGTTTTTCCGCGCGCTTTCCGGAGTTTTCAATTGCTGAGGAAACCTTGCTAGCACTCAAGGCGATTGTGAATTCAGATGAATTAAATGCATTATCTGCGGAGCGTATCTGGCAAGAGCTTGCGCGTGGTTTAGTTGCCAGTAAACCAATGCATATGTTTCAGGTCTTGCTCAATACGAGTGCAGCTAAAACTATATTGCCGTCCAACTTAGCTACTCTTTTAGCAAAAGAAGCGTTTCGCGAGGAGTTAATAGAGCATTATGACAAGGCAAGTAATCATTTAGAAGAGCGTTGCGCAATCACTTTAATGGGTTTGCCGGTGAGTGAAATTCGTTCATGGGCCAATGCTATTCGTATGCCAATTGAAGTGCGTGATTTTAGTGAAATCTTTAGCGACCTTGGGCGACTAGTTAATCAATATCCCGATGGACTGTATCCTGCAGTCGATGTCTTGGCTTGGTTTAATCGTGCTGATATTTGGCGTAAGCCAGATCGTGGACAGCTGCTATTAGATCTTGCCGAAAGGCTTGGATTTAAGGTATCTGTTTTAATCGCAGCAATGCGTCATGCACAGGCATTAAGTACCGCCGATATTATTTCTGGCGTTGCGGCAGAGGATCGCTCAAATGGTGAGCGCATAGGTAGCGCTTTTGAGTCTGCAAGATTGGCTGCAATCACTAGCGCCCTTCAGTCTTCTGCAAATTAGAGTCTATTTCTGCTGCCTAAGCCCGGCAGGTCCTCTAAGCAATATCCAGGCAAAAAATGATGAATATTTTTAGAGAACGCAAAGACTTTAAATAATTCACCCATTTCGGCTTCAGATAATAACTTTTGCAATGCATTTGAAATAGGCAAAAAGATTTTAGGATTTTCAGGATTGCCTATCTCTAGTGCAATATCTCCAATCCCTGCATTCAGTAAATAGCCCGCTTGGTTTGATAGATAAACATCATCTGCATTTTCAGCAAGGGCGCAGCGAGCAATTTGTGACCACTCAACATGAGTGGTGATATCACATAAGCCAGGTAAATAAAAAGGATCCTGAATGGCGTGGTGACGATGGTGCGCCATCAAGGTCCCTTGAAGTCTTTGAGAGTGGTAATACTCATTTTCTGTAAAGCCATAGTCAAACGATAAAAATAAACCTGTGTGCAAATGCTGAGAAACTTGATGCATCCAGGCGTTGGCAGGGGTATGTAATTCAGTGACATAGCCCTCTGAGAAATTTCCACTCAACAAACTCTCTGGGAGCAAGTCTTGCTCAACAGGCTTGCCTATCTTCCAGACAAATTTTTCATTTTCGTGGGCAACTCCATACCAATACCAAAAACCGTCTTGAAAAATAATCACATCACAAGGAATCGCATCAATGACTTCATTTGCCAAAATAATGCCCTTGTAATTTTTAGGCAGGGTGCTTAACCAATGGCATTGAGTGGTAGATTTCAGAT
>CAJARE010000335.1 GCA_903944255.1 uncultured beta proteobacterium | reverse complement strand
GACCATTAACAAAAGCTTTTAATCCATTCGCTCCAGTTTTCAATTGAAGGCCCGCAATTGCGGGCTTTTTCTATTAATGCTTGATTTGTAGAGCTTATCAATCCACTCCTAAAGCAATCTAAAACCATGCTCTAAACCTCAAAACAACAGTATTTGTGTTTTTATTTCATTTATTTATAAACTTCACAACTTCACAACTTTTGTAGTATAGTTATGTTACTGGGAGAGGAAATGAAGAAACTGGTACCAAAAACACATCAAGCCTTGGAGTTAATAGGCAAAGGTTTGTCTGCAGCGCAGGCAGCTAGAAAGATGGAAATTTCAGAATCCAGTGTGTATGCCGCTTTGAGAAAAACCAGAGCGAAAGATCTGGGATGTTGTCCAACCTGTGGTCATAAATTAAGGAACTAATATGAAAAAGATACTCTTAGCAGTCGTATCGATCTCTATCGCCGCATTTGCTTATGCAAAATCCTCAGCAACGGATTCAACAGCTTTAGTTCTACAACAATGCAAAATTTCTGCAGAAGCTGTTTCAACCCTTAAAGGCTTACGTTATGGTAATACCTCGATTCGAAAGGATGTCTCAACCCTAATCAATCAGAGTCTTAAGACGCCTGAAAACCGCGAGCTCGCTCAAAAAACCTTGAATCTCATGGTTGATGACAGGGTAAGCGATGTGCGTACTTTAGAAGGTAAATATTGTTCTTGAACAGGGTTAATGAGCCATAAATGCCGCAAGTTGCTGAGTGCTCTGAATGCGGTAATATGCGGCCACTGTTCAAACAGTGTCCGCATTGTGGCTCTTCAAATTTGCCAAGATTATTGACCGACACGATTGAGGTTAATCTCAAATTAGGTCAGCCCTTAGTTGAAGAGGCTATAGAAAATCTTGGTGATCACATCAGAGATGCCCATGCGCTTGGGATTAAGGCCATCGTGCTGATTCATGGATATGGATCTAGCGGTGAGGGCGGTCATATTAAAAGAGCCGTCCATCAGGCATTAGAGGGCAATTATTTTTCTGATCGAGTAGATGATTTCTATTATGGTGAAACAGTGCCATATGGCAGTGAGGGATACCATGCTTTAATTAAACGTAGGCCTGGCCTAAAGGCCTATCTGCAGCGCTTTAAGGCTGGAAATGCGGGTATCACCGTTCTGCTATTGAATACCTCAAGCAGAAGTGCTTAGAATGATTACATGGGCAACTAAACCATTGGCAAAAGGGCAAATATGAATACTAAAAAACCCAGTAGTCCTACTGAACACAGCGAGATTTCCTCCGAGCAACTGATAGGAGATTTCAAGGCCCTGATGGCCGATGCTGAGGCATTAATCAAAGCGACTGCAAGTCATGAGGATGGTGCAATCGCCTCTGTCAGGTCTAAAGCATCAGAAACTCTCGCAAACGCTAAAGAAAACCTTTCTATGTTTGAGGGTCCCTTGGTTGATAAAGCGAAAGTGATGGCGCAGGGCGCAGATGACTTTGTGCATCGCAATCCTTGGGAGGCTGTAGGTGTTGCTGCAGGCTTAGGTTTATTGATTGGCCTACTCATTCGTCGACATTAAGGTTCTATGTCACAAGAAAATCTTCTATCGTCAATTAAGAATCTCGCAGCCACTGGTGCATCGATTGCACAAACTCGTCTTGAACTATTGTCGGTTGACGTGCAGATTGCGCGATCTAAATTCATTAGCTTGTTAGTCATGATTATTTGCGCACTGTTCTTCTTATTCTTCGGATTGGTCATGCTGTCCTTGTTAATTGTGATTTACAGCTGGGAATCAGATCGGATGTTGGCATTGAGCCTACTGACAAGTGGCTTTATCGCGATAGGACTGATTCTGGCGATCTTAATTATGAGATCTTTGCGCACCATGCCAAAGCTCTTTGAAGCTTCGATTGCTGAGCTTGCGAAAGATCGCGAGGAGCTTTCTCGCTAATGAGTCAAGATCTAAAAGCATTAGAAAAACGTCGCCAAAAGTTACAAATTCAGGCTGGAAAAGAGCGGGGCGACTTAGCCCTACATTTCGAGCCCTGGGAGAAACCATTGTCTTGGGCAGATAAAGGAGTTGATATATTTCACTTCTTTAAAAATAATCCGATTATCTTGACTGGCGCTTTTGCAGCCCTGGCCCATTACAAGCCTAAGTTAGCCAGCAGAGTGTTGTCTGTAGGATGGGGCGCTATGAAACTCATAAAGAGTGCAAAGTCTTTGATTTAATACTCATTAGCTTTTTAGAACAGATCGGTTCTCAATTTGATGCTTAGTTAAAAGCTTTCTGCCATTGAGTATTTCAATCTCTAGCAGAGTAAGGGATCCAGCGACTTCAAAACCAGCGCTGCGAATGAGTTTATCTGCCGCCACTAGCGTTCCCCCGGTTGCCAGAACATCGTCTAATAGTAGAACCCTCGCGCCTTTAGGTAGCGTGGATTGCTGAATTTCCAATGAATCTGTTCCATATTCCAATCCGTACGATTCTCGATGAGTGGCTAAGGGTAATTTATTGGGCTTGCGAGCTAAAACCAGACCTTTTTGAGCATGAAGTGCTAATGCAGAGCCAAAGATAAAGCCTCTGGACTCTATACCCAGAATATGGGTGTATTTAAACTGACTGGCTAGTATTTCTAGCTGGCAAATAGCCTCTTTGAAGGCTGCGGGATTAGCAATGAGTGGCGAGATATCACGAAAGAAGATGCCTGGTTTAGGAAAATCAGGTACCCCAGGAAGATAATCTAATAAATCCATTTTGTTGTTTAATCTCTTATATGAAAAACGATTTGCTGATTATCACCGCCTTAGAGTCTGAACTCAATCGGGATGCTTTGCCTGAAGGGGTCAAGATTGTGTATACCGGGGTGGGTAAGATTAATGCTTCGATCGCTAGTTTTCAGGCAATTCATCAACATCAGCCAAAGCGTATTATTAACTTTGGTACGGCTGGAAAGATCAACCCCCAAATTTATGGTCTGCTAGAAATTAGTACAGTGATTCAAAGGGACATGAATGCTGAACCCCTGGCACCACGGGGAAAAACGCCATTCAGTCATATGCCTGCGAAATATCACTCTAGTAGTGGCCTCTATATCTGTGGAACAGGTGATAGCTTTGTTAACTCACGCGACGATTGGCTGCATCAGCAAAAAGTTGATCTAGTCGATATGGAGTTATATGCAATTGCTGCAGTTGCACATCATCACAATATCCCATGGCAGTCATTTAAATACATCACTGATGATGCCAATGAGGAATCAGGCGATGATTGGCAGGGAAAGGTGAATCATGGACAAGCGCTTTATCTGTCAAAGCTTCAGGAGCTTCTAAAGGCATGATCTGTTCTTATGCGTACTAGTTAGTTCTAGCTGCAACCATAAATTCAATCGGGCATGGGGAATACCCGAGCTCAATAATTCGAGAAAATTCATTAGGATTTGGTTTGTTGTTATATATATTTCTTTAATCCAATCTAAAAAATTGAGAGACACATGAATAAAATCAAGATTAGCTTACTTCTGGCTACTGTCGCAGGATTTACTACTACTGGTGCAATGGCTCAGTCAAAAGTTAATGCCTGGGAAGGTGCTTTCGGACAATTGGGTGTTGGTTATGGAAATTTTGCCCCATCAATTGATAATGGTACTGCTGTGATTAAGACAGGTAGACCCGCTCCATTTCCGGCAACCCTTGCTGGGACAACTTCCGCTACAAACGTAAATAATATTAATACTGGATTGCTTAATTTTTCTGCTGGTTATAACTTTGGCATCAACCAGGATTATGTTTTAGGTCTTGGCGTAACTATTTTTCCGGGAGCAAGCTCCTCAGCTACTGGTACTCTAAATACTTTATATAACGGTAATATCGTATCTAGTACTACTGCTACCTACAATGTTAAGAATCTCTATAACATTTTCTTAAGCCCAGGCTACGTGATTGATAAAGATCGATTAGCGTATTTTAAGGTGGGTTATACCGGAGCAACGATTGGCCTTTCGTCACCCGTTATTGCTTACAACACTACCAATCTCACTGGCATGATGTTAGGCTTGGGCTATAAGCAGATGTTTAATGAAAAGTGGTACGGCTTTGGTGAATTGAACTATGCATCTTATGGAAGTCAAAGTGCAGGAGTAACTACAACTACAGGCACCTCTGTTAATGCGAATATTAAAGGCATTGGTACTGATATCATTGTTGGCGTTGGTTATCGCTTCTAATAGGCTGTATGCAATAGATCAAGCCCTCAATATGAGGGCTTTTTCATTTGTAAACAAAGTATGCAATGACTGTATCTAGTGTTTAGAATGCAATAAAGGCTGCGCTGCTAATGACTAAAAAACGATGGAATAGCACTTTTAAAAATGATCAATCCTAGTAAACCATGGCTACAAAGCTATCCCAAGGGAGTGCCTCACACTCTCGGTGAATCTTCATATACCTCTCTGGTAGAGATGCTAGAAGAATCGTTTGCCAAATTTCCTAATCGAAATGCTTGCGAATATCTTGGTAAGTTCATGACTTATCGTGAACTGGATCAGCAAACTCGCAATTTTGCCGCATATCTTCAAACCTTGGGCTTGGAATCGGGAGCCCGCATTGCCATCATGCTGCCTAATGTCATGCAATTCCAGATTGCCATGATGGGGGCACTCCGCGCAGGTTTAGTCGTAGTCAATGTTAATCCACTCTATACATCTCGTGAGTTGGAATACCAATTAAAAGATAGTGGCGCATCTGCGCTTATTATCTTGGAAAATTTTGCTCACGTTTATCAAAAAATTGCACAAAACGTTTCTGTAAAGAAAGTGATTGTGACTAGCTTAGGTGAACTTATAGGCATAAAGGGTAAGGTGGTTGATTTTGTCGTGCGCCATATTAAGAAACTAGTTCCCTCTTGGGAGTTACCAGCAAGTATTCCCTTTAAAGAGGCCTTAAAGATAGGTGCTAGCTCTTCCTATGTAAAACCTTTTATCTCCCTGGACGATATTGCTTTTCTTCAATATACCGGCGGCACTACTGGTGTTTCAAAGGGCGCTGTTTTATTACATCGCAATATCTTAGCCAACGCAAAACAGATTGAAGTATGGCTTGAGCCTGGTCTTAAGGGACAGCAGATTGATCAGATGGTCTTTTTATGTGCCTTACCGCTTTATCATATCTTTGCCCTTACAGCTTGTGCAGTGTTTGGAGCGCGCATTGGTGCGATGTTGATTATGGTTCCTAATCCAAGGGATATTCCAGGCTTTATCAAATTATTAAAGTCTCATCCAAATATTCATATTTTTCCAGGAGTGAATACACTCTTTAATGCTTTAATTCATCGCCCAGAATTTTTAAAGATCAAACTACCAAACTTACTTGTGACTATTGGTGGTGGAATGGCAATGCAAAAGGTGGTTGCCGATGAATGGCAAAAGCTTACGGGTATACCCATTGCAGAGGGCTATGGATTATCAGAAACTTCCCCAGTAGCTTGCGTTAATACGCCACTTATTGAGCACTTTACAGGACATGTGGGGTTGCCTGTGCCTGGAACAGAGGTGATGATATTGGGAGATAACAATATCGAGCTGCCCTTAGGCCAAGCTGGGGAGATCTGCATCAAAGGTCCACAGGTGATGACTGAGTACTGGAATATGCCAGAGGAAACACGTAATGCATTTACCTCAGATGGATATTTTCGTTCGGGGGATATTGGCTTTATGGATCAGAATGGTTACGTTAAGATTATTGATCGTAAAAAAGATATGATTATTGTGTCAGGCTTTAAGGTATACCCAAACGAAGTGGAGGAAGTGCTATCACTGATGCCGGGAATATTAGAATGTGCTGTGATTGGCACACCGGATGAAGAAACAGGTGAAGCGGTTAAGGCTTTTATTGTCAAAAGGGATGCTGATATTTCCGAAGAACAAGTACTGGATTATTGCAAACAGCAGCTAACGAACTATAAGCGTCCAAAGAAGATTATCTTTCGAGCAGAGTTGCCTAAGACCAATGTTGGAAAAATATTGCGCCGTGAACTAAGAGATTGAGGCATTAGTGCAAATCTATATTCGTTCATTTCTGTTTTACCTCTATTTAATTTCCGTTACATCCGTGGCAGCAGTATTTTGTGTACTGATAACGACCATTACTAGTGTCACTCAGCGTTATAAACTAGTTCGTTATTGGAGCTACTTAAATCTGTTAATGCTCGATGTAATTTGCAATATTCAGTATCGTGTATTAGGCATGGAGCATATTCAAGAGTGTGGCTCTCAACCCATGATTTTGCTCAGTAAGCATCAGTCAGCATGGGAGACCATCGTCTATCCCTATATTTTTCCCAAAACACTGTGCTTTGTCTCCAAACGTGAATTGCTGTGCTTACCTTTTTTTGGCTGGGCCTTGGCCTCACTCAAAATGATTACGATTAATCGAGGTGATAGAGAGGTGGCAAGAGCCGCAGTTGCCATCCAGGGAAAAGAGCGTTTGGCACAGGGCCAATGGATTGCAATCTTTCCAGAAGGGACTAGAACTCCTGTGGGCTCATACCGCCCTTATCGCAAAGGTGGATTTCGTTTGGCGATCGCTACAGAGACAGATATTATTCCAGTGGCGCAAAATGCTGGCAATGTATGGCCACGGAACAGCTTTCTAAAATATCCTGGCATGGTGACTGTCTCTATTGGTCATGCCATTTCAGTTAAAAATAAATCAGAAGAGCAAATACAGGCTGAGGTAGAGGGCTGGATCGAAGGTGAAATGCATCGCATCGACCCAAAAGCGTATCAATCGTGAATAACTTAGCTCTTGGGCGTCTTGCCAACCATCTTGGCTGCTCTTAAGAAATCAAAGTCAACACCTTTATCGGCTTGCATTACCGTATCGAGGAATAATTTTTGATATCCGCGGGCAGCAGTCGGTGATGTAATTGGGTTTTCCTTGGCGCGTTTGGCTAGTTCTTCATCAGAAATTAATAGGCTAATCTCGCGATTTTTAACACTTAAGCGTATTTGATCGCCATTTCGGACATGCGCTAAGGGGCCACCAATCGCTGACTCTGGAGTGACATGTAAAACAATGGTGCCAAAAGCTGTACCGCTCATGCGACCATCAGAGATGCGAACAATATCTTTTACTCCAGCACGCGCCAGCTTCATTGGAATCGGAATGTAACCTGCCTCAGGCATTCCTGGGGCACCCTTAGGACCGATATTCTTGAGGACCAAAATATCATCTGCAGTGACGTCTAGATCAGGACTATCGATGCGAGTGACGAGATCTTCGGAATTCTCAAATACCACTGCACGACCGGTATGCTCCATCAGCTTTTCATTGGCCGCAGATTGTTTAATGATGGCTCCGCCAGGAGCTAAATTGCCATGTAGAACAGCAATACTGCCTCGCGGATAGATTGGGTTATCGAATCGACGAACGACATCTTGTTTAAAACTTGGAGGGGCTGCATCAATTTCTTCGCCCAGTGTTCGACCGCTAACAGTCATGGTGTTGAGATTGAGGAGTGGCTTGAGCTCACGAAGTAGGGTAGTCATGCCTCCTGCATCATGAAAGTTCTCCATATAGTGATCACCGGATGGCTTGAGGTCAACTAATACTGGCGTTTCATCTCCCATTCTATCGAGTGCATCGAGATCAATTTCAAGGCCCATACGTCCAGCAATAGCGGTCAGATGAACAATGGCATTCGTTGATCCACCAATAGCAAGCAAGACTCGCATGGCATTCTCAAACGCATCAGCAGTCAAAATCTTGTCGATGGTTAAACCATCCTTGGCCATTTTTACAGCGCAAGTACCAGTCTCTTCTGCAACTCGTATTCGATCTGCCGTCACAGCAGGCGGTGTTGCTCCACCTGGCACAGTCATGCCCAGCGCCTCTGAGATGCAAGCCATGGTGCTAGCAGTGCCCATTACCGAACAGGTGCCAACGCTAGCGACTAATTGATCATTCACTTCATCTTTTTCAATTTCATCGATCTCGCCGGCGCGGAATTTACCCCAATAGCGACGACAGTCTGTACATGCACCAACACGTTCACTGCGGTGTGAGCCAGTTAACATTGAGCCAGTAATGAGTTGAATAGCTGGTAAACCAGCAGATGCAGCACCCATCATCTGAGCAGGAACTGTTTTATCGCATCCACCAATCATCACTACGGCATCCATAGGTTGGGCGCGTAACATCTCTTCGGTATCCATCGACATGAGGTTGCGTAAATACATACTAGTGGGGGCTGCAAAACTTTCATGAATCGAAATCGTCGGAAATTCCATAGGAAGGCCACCAGCGAGCATGACACCGCGTTTCACGGCCTCTAATAATTGCGGCATATTTCCATGACAAGGGTTATAGGCACTACCAGTATTAATAATGCCGATGACAGGACGGTCTAGAGCGCTATTGGTATAACCAGCGCCTTTAATAAAAGCTTTACGCAAAAATAGGGAAAAGGCTTTATCACCATAACTGGTTAGGCCTTTGCGTAAACCACTTTCAGCGCTTACCTGAGGGTCATTCTTTGGCTTGGTGCTCATATTTGTCTCTAGTATTTATAGTATTGAATTAGATTGTAGCTATTCAAAGATAGATTCGCTTACATGCCGCCACCCCAGCGGTATTGCCAAGAAATCCCAATTAAATCGTAGCTATTATTAGTTCGAGAGTATGTTCCGGTACTTCCATAAAGCTTGATAGAGTTCTGCTTATCGATGGGATAGGAAAAGGTAGCCCCAAAACGCCAATTTTCTTGAGAACCACTAACAGGGTTGCCATTTAAATAAGTCTGCCCGCCTACATAATAGGTGGCATCTGCAGAGAGCCAAGCTGTCGACGGAAAGTAATAAATCACGTGGGATTGGGTAGAGTAAATTGGGTTTTGTGACAAAGTATTGCCACCCAAAAAGCTGGTGTTGCTGGTGTAGATAGTTGCCGCACCAGCTAATTCAAAACGCCATGGACCAAGCGCCTTTGATGCACCAAGCCCCGGCTGGACAAACCAACGATTTGCTCCAACATTAATCATTTGTTCATTGTTGTACTGCCCCCATGGAATGGAGGCTGCTAGACTTACTCCAATAATGAGATCTTGTTGGTAACTTTTAAACTGATCTAATGTAAGGGCCGGTGCACCGTAGAGATTGACGGAAGCTTTAATCAAAGGGTCTGACAAACCTTCTGATGTGGCGTTAATCGTTTGGCTACCTAATTTTCCAGAGCCGCTCAGTTGCGCATAAGGGAGAACCAGAGAAATTTTTCCAGATTGCCCAGCAACATCCAAAATGCGGGTATAGCTTACTGCTTCGGTAGTAAGTTTGTACGAACTACTAGATGCTTGACCAATTCCAATACTGGCAAAGTTAATTCCAATGGGAGCATTAGAGTAGGCACGCGCTTCAATCTCTTGTGCTTGAGCCTGGATTCCAAATGAAAGAAATAGGCAAAGCAGTAAAGTCCACACACCCTGTAGAAAAGACAGAAAACTAGCTCTTGGAACTTGGCTCATGGGGTTCGGATTGATGACCAAACAGTATTGCAAGTGTTGCATCGGTTCCCAGGGCAATTTTTAAGCCACTTAGCGCCAAGTAAGGACAGACAATGAGCCAATACACAATACACATTGCTGCTACACGCAATGGATCAGCTTTACCAAAATCTTTTAGCGAGTCCCAAAAGTCTTTTCCATGAATCAATCCATTAACACCTGCCTCAACATAATTGAGGCAAAGTACAATCCCGACGTAGATAAATGACTGCACTAGTAATGATCTAATCAGGCCCTTTGACTTATTAACCTTAATTGGAAAAGCTGCCTCACTAATGAGTAAGAACTTTGCTGAGAGCGCACCCTTAACAATAGCAAAACCAAACATGCCAAGCGGAATCGGGTATTTACTAGCAATGGTAGCCGCTAAAAAACTGATAGCGCAGAACCAGACCCCAAAATAAATTGAAAGTGCAAAAGCCTTTTTGGCCTCATTCTCAATTTTTTTGACCAGTCTTGGATGGGGAGCTTGAGTTTGTTCGATGTTAGTCATGTCATTATTGTAAGTGCTTAATGTAGGGGAAGAAAAAGGCTACTGTTTCCCATTATTTTGAACTGTTCTGCTTAGAACAGTCGAGAATCCTACTTATTAGCAGGATGTACCTTGTTTTATATAGATAGCCCTTAGGGGGATTTGATGTGCTCAATCATGGTAAATCAAATGAATGGCTACACTGACTCTACATGAGCTACCTAAGAAGAATTTTGCTAAGTAAAACTTACTTCTGAGATTGCTTTTTGCGTTTGAAAAGTACCCATGCTGTATTGATTCTGGTGATGACCATGATCGGCCAGAGACAAGTACAAACCATAACCCAAAAAACGCGACCTTCTAGTGCCGAAGTATTATCTGAGTTTAGTTTCTTGCGAGGCCCTTCACTAAATAAGTGGCGTTGTGAATAAGTTACAAAACCAAAACAAGCACCAAAGAAGAGGTAAATGCAGATAAAGATGTATTCGTTGGTCATTATTGATCATGCAAAAAATTATGTAAATTACATAGTACACATTTTGTTTAATCAATTTAATTAAATTTTGACCTCATTCATTAAGTGGAATATTTCACGCAATTCCTCTTATTAAGAGTCTGGCAAGCTGGACAGGATAAGGTAATGTAGGGAATCTTTTCCTTGTAAACATGAGAATTTACCAATCTGACTTTAATAAAGAGGCCGGTCAATATCATCCCTATTGGTGGTGCACCATCATTACCTGATACCTAAGTCTCCAAAAGTAAAAGGGTCTAGATTGCTCTAGACCCCTTACTTATTTGGCTCCTCGACCTGGGCTCGAACCAGGGACCTACGGATTAACAGTCCGGCGCTCTACCGACTGAGCTATCGAGGAATAAGCCGATATTATAGCAAGATGAAATCATCTCTTCCTACTTCAATTCAGATCCCTAAGGTACTGACGATCGCTGGGTCTGATAGCGGTGGCGGCGCTGGCCTTCAGGCTGACCTGAAGGTCATTACTGCATTAGGGGGCTATGGCATGTCAGTTGTTACCGCTATTACTGCCCAAAATACCTTAGGTGTCACACGAATACAGGATGTTGACTTAGATGTCGTCGAAGCACAAATCGACGCAGTGCTGCTTGATATTGGGGCTGATATTGTCAAGATTGGAATGTTGGCAAGCCCTGAAATTGTCCGTACTGTTGCCAAAGCCTTGCGTCGACATGACGTAAAACGTATCGTACTAGACCCAGTCTTACGAGCAACATCCGGAGCTAGTTTGGGAGGTGATGATACCGCTCAGGCCATGATCACCGAATTATTTCCAATGGCCAGCATTGTGACTCCCAATATGGATGAAGCCTCTTTACTCTTAGGTCGAGAGCTATTGGGTGTAGATGATTTCAAATTGGCTGCAGAAGAGCTATTAGAGATGGGGCCTTATGCGGTTCTGATTAAAGGCGGCCATCTTGATGCAACGCATACTCAAATTACCGATTACTTATTGTGGCGTTCGATTGAAGATGGTCTTGAAGTCGTTCAATCAAAAGCCTTTAAACATGATCGCATCAATACTGCTAATACACATGGTACCGGCTGCTCTTTAGCCTCTGCGATTGCCACATACTTGGCAGATGGCCACGATTTAAGTCATGCTGTCGCAAAAGCGATTTCATATGTTGAGGCAGGTTTAAAAGCTGGTCGTTTTCTTAGTATTGGCCAAGGACCTGGTCCTCTATGGCATATGCACGATTTTTACCCGAGCGCATTATTAGACGAAAGAAACCAAGAGTAATGACGACAGAATTTGCTCAGTTAAGCACGCATTAAAGCCTGTAAGTGCTTTACCGCCGCCTTTGGGTCTGCTGCTTCTGTAATTGCCCTAACGACTGCCACAGATCCCACGCCACTTTTTGCAACGGCAGAAATGCTACCTTGATCGACGCCACCAATGGCTACTAAGGAGTAGTTACTTAATAGTTTTGCATATTGATAAAGGCGACCCAATCCTTGTGGGGCAGTAGGCATCCGTTTGAGATTAGTGGGAAATACAGCCCCCATGGCGATATAACTAGGACAGTATTGATCTGCGAACACCATTTCTGCATAACCATGAGTGCTTAAGCCGAGCCTTAAGCCTGCATCTCTTATCGCGTCTAAATTCGCTATTTCTAAATCTTCTTGACCTAGGTGAACACCATAGGCCTCCTCATCAATGGCTTCACGCCAATGATCGTTAATAAACAGTAGCGTCTTACTATCTTGCACTGCTTTAACAGATTCACGAATTTGTTTCTGAACTTTTCTACGGTCTTCAGATTTAAAGCGTAATTGCACAGTCGGAATTTCAGCATCAACCATGCGTTTCACCCAATCAGCATCCGGCATTACACCGTATAAGCCTAAGCGCTGAGGACATTCTGCAAACGCCTTGGGATTCATATTACGCATCCAAGGCAAAAGATCAAAGTGTTCGGGCCTACTGGGCCATTTCAATGGATCAAAACCGCCATCTTGCATCGTCATCCGCGACCAAGCTTTCCCCAAAATCCGAGCATCTTTTTCAATGAAGCCCATTTCAATAGCGGCTACAGCTCCTGCTAATTCGTAATGGTCGTTAGCAGCCTCATTATCAACCTGTGGTGTAGGCGAATGAATGCTGTATTTTGGAATAGGAATGCAGAGATCATCTTTGCAATGTGCCGCAACAATTTGGTCTGCAAGATCTCGTATTAGGCTCATGCGATGATTTGTTAGCTTTGATGCCAAAACGGTGTACCGACTAGGGGTGTG
>CAJARE010000334.1 GCA_903944255.1 uncultured beta proteobacterium | reverse complement strand
GGTATTTAAAAGGGGTGAGCTGATTCACACTGAGAATTCTCACAAGTACACTATTGAATCTATCACGCAATTATTGAAAAATGCGGGCTTTGAAAAGACCCAAATATGGAAAGATCCAAAAGACTATTTTGCAGTGATCTATGCTCAATAAAACTTCATTTCAATCACTTTCAGCTGATGAATTGCTAGAACAATTTCATCTATCTAGAAAGTACTCAACAGATCTCACCCTCAATCTGAGTGCAGAAGACTGTCAAGCCCAGTCTATGGAAGATGCTAGTCCCGCTAAATGGCATCTAGCCCATGTCACTTGGTTTTATGAAGTCATGGTTCTCAAGCCTTTTGAAGCTAACTTCACTTATTGGAATTCTGAGTTTGCGTTTTTATTTAATAGCTACTACAACGGAATCGGAGATAAACATCCACGCAGCAAACGGGGCCTCTTAACACGACCTTCCTTGGTAGAGGTACTTGAATGGCGTAAAAATATTGAAGATCGGGTTGCCAAACTCATTAAAGAACAATTCTCCACAGAACTTCTATCGCTAATAGAGCTTGGTATCAACCATGAACAGCAACATCAAGAATTATTGCTAACGGACATTCACCACCTCTTCTCGAACAACTCACTTTTCCCAGCTTACGCTCCTCAAAGTCACTCTATATCTTCATCCGAGAAGCCATTTCAATGGATGAAAGGTGTTAGCGGTTTAGTAGAGGCTGGCTTTGAAGGCAATGGATTTCATTTTGACAATGAAGGCCCTAAACATCATGCTCTTAACCAGACTCATTCAATCGGTAATCGATTAGTGAGCAATGCAGAGTGGCTTCAATTCATTGAAGATGGTGGATATCAAAATTTCCATTGGTGGCTAGATGCAGGCTGGGCATGGCTAGAGATAGAAAAGATTTCTGCCCCACTCTATTGGAACAAGGATGCTCAAAATCAACTTTTGCGCTTTTCGCTTGATGGCAACTTACCGCTCGATATGCATGCTCCAGTATCGAACATTAGCTATTTTGAAGCGGATGCCTTTTCGCGCTGGGCTAGTCAAAACCTAGCTGGGTTTGCTGGAGCACGTCTACCAACTGAATTTGAATGGGAGGCTTTTGCCAAAACGAATACCGAGGGAAGTAATGATCTTTTTGGAAAAGTCTGGCAATGGACTAGCAGTAACTACAACCCCTATCCAGGTTATCAACCCTGGGGTGGTATTGCAGGTGAATACAACGGTAAGTTTATGGTCAATCAAATGGTTCTTAGAGGAAGCTCTGCATATACGCCTGCAGGACATTCCAGAGTCACTTACCGCAATTTTTTCCCTACCCACGCACGTTGGCAAATGACAGGATTAAGGCTTGCTAAAGATGGTATTTGATTTTGATACCCCCACCAATAGACTAGGTACGGATTCTATTCGCTGGGACAGCTTTGATAGTAAAGAGGTGCTGCCTTTATGGGTAGCTGATATGGACTTTAAATCTCCGCCTTGTGTCATTGAGGCCGTGAGCAATAGAGTGCAGCAGGGAATTTATGGCTACACCCATAGCCCCCATCAAATGAACGCGATGATCGCGGACTACCTAAAAGAGCAATATCAATGGCAAGTGAATCCAGATTGGATCGTCATTCTGCCCAGTGTTGTCTCTGGACTGTATACAACTGTCCAGCAGCTCACCAATAACGATGAAAGTGTTCTGGTTCCCAACCCGATCTACCATCACTTACGCCTTGCTTGCTCCAGCGCCAATAGACAATTTCAGGAAATGTCTCTTGAACTCAAAGATGGTCGTTGGGTATTGCCACCACGCAATGAATTATCAAACCTGATTACTGATAAAACAACATTAGCCTTGTTCTGTAACCCTCAAAATCCTGGCTCTACTGTTTTCACTCGAGAAGAGCTCAAAGAGTTTGGAAATTTTTGTGTTGAGCATGATTTATGGATTTGCTCTGATGAAATCCATGCAGGACTTGTGCTCGATGAAAATAAAAAACATATCCCATTGGCCAGCATCAGCAAAGACATTTCTGAGAAGACCATTACCTTAATGTCTTTAAATAAAACTTTTAACTTTCCTGGAATTGGTCTTGCATGGGCTGTAGCTGAAAATCCCTTACTACAAAAAGCCATTCAGGTTGGACTTCACCAAACCATTGCGCCGCCATCTCTACTCGCATATACCGCAACAATGGCAGCAATCCAAGAAGGCGAACCTTGGAGGCAAGAGTTAATTCAATACTTAAGAGGCAACCGAGATTTAGTTCAGGAAAAAATTAAAAGTATTGACGGATTAAGTATATGCAAAATGGAAGGCAGCTATCTAGCGTGGATTGATTGCACAAACCTTCATCATCACAATCCCTACCAATTATTCTTAGACCATGGTCTTGCCACTTCTCCTGGCAGCCAATTCAATCGCGAGCAATTTGTCAGGTTGAACTTTGGAACACAAAAGAGTAGGCTTGAACAAGCTCTTAATATCATTGAGCATTGTGCAAAACTGTGATGCCAGCAATCTATCTCTTACTTAAAGTAATGCTCGTTTAGAGCGCGATGGCTGCTAAACCAAGCAGGCCAGTTCATGAGCTCCCCATCATCTCCACCTATCAATTTGAGCAATACTGTATGCGCTTTGAAGCAAGCAAGGAATTCTGTATTAATTAAAATACCAAGCCATCACTTCCAAAGAAAGCCTAAACCTACGCGAACATTCGTTGCACTTGCTGCATAAGAGCCAGTAGCACCATTTGTATAAACATTGCCATATTTAATATAGTTTGCCTCGGCAAACCCATAGATATAGCCCTTAATAATCCAATCAAAATCTGCAATCACTTGTTTATAGCCAAGCCCAACTAAGGGGCCTCTCACCATATCGTATTCACCATCGCCTGAATACATTCGCGTACTCGCATAGCCTAGCTTTGCAAATACCAATTTATCAAGTCCAATAGGATATCCAGGGGCTACAAACACGCTGTAATCTTGATTCTTGATAGCCGAAACCCAATTCGTAGCACTCCCTTGTTGAAACTGGCTACCTCCACTTTGTCCAGCAGCAGAAATCGTATAGCTGGAACTTTTAGAATCGATCAAGTTATATTCAGCCCCTAAGCCTAATAAAAAATTTGGGTGTAGTAAAAAACTGTATCCTGTAGCGGCTGAAAAGGTTAGGCTATTTACATTAGGTGCAGTAGCGCTGTAAGGAACCCCTTTAAAATCGCCTTCCGTTATGGTGCCTCCTGTAAAGGAATACTTTAAGACTTCGTAGCCTACGCCCATTTGGGTAAAGCTATCCTCAAAACGCGACTGAGAATGTGCTGTAAAGCTAAGCCAAGAACCTGTTAATAGCAAAATTAACCTTATATAGGATTTCAAAGCTATGCCTTTGCACTTAGATGTTATTTTTATAGTATTCGTCAGTGTATAGGAATAAGAGAATTCGACAAAAATAGTGGACGCCCAGCAGGAGGGGCCAGTGACATACGAATTAAAAGATGTGAAAATATTGCTAAATAGGAGTGCAAGGAAATTAAAAAATCATTATTTGCCTTAGCTGCTGGAGTTTCATTGGTGACCGCGGCTCAGGCTCAGTCAAATTTATCTATTTATGGAATTATGGATCTGGGTTACGTGAACCAGAAATCAGATGGTGCTGATAACTCTCCAACCGACAAGGCTTCAAACAGTTATTTTGGGCAAGGTATTCAGCAAATCAGCCGTTTAGGATTTAGGGGAAATGAAGATTTAGGCGGGGGCTTATCCGCATTCTTTACAGTTGAGACTGCTTTACAACCAAATAATGCTACTGCTTCTACTTGGTTTAATCGCCAATCTTTTGTTGGGTTGAGGATGAACGCAATCGGCAATTTTGCGATAGGCACACAATATACCCCCGTCAGCAATCAGATATCCGCAACAGATGTGGGTCAGAGAAATCATATGCCTGGAAACGTTATATTTTCCCAGGTTTCTACACAAAATAATGGCAACCCAGGAGTTAGGCCTTATGTACCTCCTGGTGGCTCAAGCTATACAACCAATTCATTTACGAACAGAACTGCAAATACTTTAACTATCAAGTCAGTCGATTTTTCTGGATTCAAAGTTGGGGGAGCTTTAGTGCAGAATGGTTCAACTGTAACTTCTGACAATACTACCGCTACAAAAAATAATCACACTGGCTGGGGTCTTCAAGTAGATTACACATTCCAAAAGCTATATGTTGGTATAGCCTATCAGGCTCTCAAGTCTTTAAATACGAGCCCATCAACCACGGTAAATTATCCCACTCCTGAGATTTGGGCTTTACCACCTGGCGGCATCAATACTCAAGATAACCAGATTTATGCTGCCGCTACCTATGACTTTAATATTTTGAAGGCCTACTTGCAATATATTAATCGTAAGGTGACTAGTGCCATCGATAGTTCATACTATGCAAAACGCAGTGCTCAACAAGTTGGTGTTCGGGCGCACCTATCGCCCGTTATTGAAGCTTGGGCAAGTATTGGTAATGGATCTATTATGGATTTTGGCCGCGGGTTACCGACCGCAAATTTTGTTGCATGGCAGACCGGTTTAAATTATTACTTAAGTAAACGCACGAATTTATACGGAATCTATGGGATAAATAACATGAGCTCTGCAGCTCCTGTTGCACCTGCACAAAACGTCTCTGCGTTTGCAGTGGGTATGCGCCACACGTTCTAAAAAATCTCTCTCAATTTGAAATAGCCGACCCTTCATTAGGCGCTTACTTCAGCTGGGGGTCTCTAGATACTAGATTGATATCCCGATAGGTCGGGCGAGTGTACTACCCGACACATACTTACAGTTTTTATCTTAGGAGGGATCATTCTATGCCGTGGAAGATCGATTGAGATTACTTACCTACTTAGTGGCACAAATAGAAAAGCGACCTAGGGAATTCCCTTAAGTTATTCAGTTCGACTAAAAATATACTCTATAGTCTAAATGAGTTAAAAATATCCATTAGGGAGGTTACTTATGTGTACATTATGTGATGTCAAGAAACTAAATGCAGTATCCCAATTACCTAATAATCCACTTCGGCGAACACTGCTAAAGTCAGCCGGCCTTCTTTCAGTTGGCGGATTCATGTCATCAGCAGGTATTGCAATTGCTCAGTCTGCAAATCCTCCTAAATCTGATAATGTTCTCAATCCAGATCAAGCCCTTACTCGTCTGATGGCTGGGAATGATGTTTATGTCAAAAGCAAAACATTACAAATCAATGTAGATGAAACAAGAGGGGCTCTTGCACGCGGTCAAAATCCTTACGCGTGTATCGTCAGCTGTGCTGACTCCCGCATCAGTCCCGAGCTGGCATTTAATGAAGAGCGTGGTGACCTCTTTGTAGCTCGAGTAGCAGGTAATTTTGTTAACACGGATATTCTGGCAAGTCTTGAATATGGGACTGCTGTTCTCGGCGCTCCTTTAATTATGGTTTTGGGGCACACTAGTTGTGGTGCGATTGATGCCTCGATTAAGGCATATACGCAAAATGTATCTTTCCCAGGACACATTCAGGCCCTGACTACAGCTCTTGCTCCTGCTGTTAGAGAGGCTAGCAAAAAAACTAAAGGCAAGGATCTACTTAACGCGACCACAGTTGAAAATGTTCGACTAAATGTTGAAAAGCTGAAGGAGTCAAATCCAATCTTGAGCGAGCGCGTAAAGAAAGGAAGTCTGAAGATTGTTGGCGCAATTTACGATCTACCAAGCGGGCGCGTAACTCTTATTTGATTAAACTTGAGATATCCTCTAATGAAGAGGGTATCTCAATAATCTTTAAAACTAGTAAACCCTTAGGATTTCAAGTGTTTACGTCCCCTGTTTGTCGGTGTGTCAGCATTTATGTGACCAATCTAGGGAAACCATAAGAAGTGTTACTCATATCAAATCTTATAAAACCTATTCATGATAATGAGATTTAAATTGAGTCAAACAAGCATTAGCTGCCGTTTCTCAAAGCAACTAATAAAGGGTGTCCTACTGGAAAATCAATATCCTCAATAGCAGCGCTCACTTCTGGCAAGTTTTTAGCAATCTCTTCATTGCCTTGAAAAACCATTGTCCATTTACTAAAGCTACGCTCACTGATGTGTTTAGATTCTATTAAGCGAACATTTTTGTGTCGGCTGTCTTTTTGTATTTTTTGCCATAAAGCTTCAATATCCTTCTCAGGCCCTTCAATCACTTGACCAAATTTATTATTTTCATAAATGAGCGCGCCAGTAATACCTAAGGCCTGGTTATTAGAATACGAGTGATATAAAAGCCGCATCAAGCCCAAAAATGACATACTTTGTGCAGGTTCACTCACGTAAGTTAATTCGATTAGCTGAGACATCTTCCAATATTAGAGAGCTCGTGAATCAATTGCTCTAGGCATTTACCCCAGCGTTACTGATCAAGATTTACTTTTCTAGTGGGCCAACTAGACATTGTAAAGATTACAGCTGAATGACTTGATTTTTGTAGTGTCCAGCTAAAGCTTTTTTGACGATCTTGTAGATATCAAGATCGAATTCAACATCGCCAGAGCTTGTAAGCTCAACCAACTCATCTTCATTAATGGCTGTGCCCAAATAACACCACTTATCCAGAACGATCATTTCCCCACCGTCATTGATAGCAATTGGGCCTTGATAGGGCCAAACTTGAACCTTATAGAGATTCATCGCAGTCTTAAGCTGAAGATTATGTAGTTCAGTAGGCATTACTCCAATGCAAGCGCCGCCACATTGTTTTACTTGGTATCCAAAACAGGATTTTCCTTCTATTGCTTTTTCTAGTCCTAGTAATAGCTCACATAGTCGATATTTTTTCGCCACAGCCTTTAGATAAGAGTGGGCCTCTCTTTTACTGTAAAACAATCCGTAAAGATTATCTTGAAGACCTGGCAATAAATCCTTTTGATTGACAAGTATTGGCTTGAGTAACCCAGCTACATCCTGCTCTAGACTCCAGGCACAAAGATCCTTAGAGCGACGAAGCTTAATATTCATACTTGGCATCCGCTCTTTAATGAGCTGGGACTCTAAAATTAAGGCGCCCAGCTCACCACTAGTTTCTATCCAATCGATGTCCCTTACCTGCAAAGATAACTTCATTTCTTTACGTTGGGTTAGAGCACCTTGAAAGTGCCCCATCACTCTACTACGCAACGAAATACTCTTGCCGATATACAGCGGAGTCTTATTATCGCCATAAAAAATATAACACCCAGGGGCATCAGGAATAGAGTCTATTAATTTCTTATCTATATTTGGTGGCAGGCTAGGGTTACCAACAAGCTGGTTAATCACCTCATGAAGTTTTTCTTTCCCAAACTTCGATTCACATACTCGCCAGAACTGTAATAACAAATCTGCATCGCCTAGCGCACGGTGGCGAGCACCAACCTTCAGATCATGAGCATTAATAATCGTATCTAAATTATGGCGGGGCTGATCTGGAAAAAGCAATCTTGAAAGCTTTACCGTACACAGTACTTTAGGCTTGAAATCTATACCCATTCTTTTAAAAGAAGCCTTGATAAACCCATAATCAAATCTGGCGTTGTGTGCAATGAAGATCTTTCCTTCAAGCTCTTGCTTTAACTCTCTTGCAATCTGATCAAAAGATGGTTTACCCTCTACCATCTTTGGAGATATACCAGTCAGTCGTTGGATATTTTGTGGGATAAAGGTTTGTGGGTTAATTAACTGCTCCCATACCTGAATTTCATTACCAGCAAGGGTTTTGATTCCAATTTCTGTAATGCGATCGCGATCGAAATGAGACCCAGTAGTTTCAATATCTACAAATGCTAATTTAGGGTATGAGGCCGCTTGAATATCCACGTCAAATGACTTTATTTTTCTGGTGTGTTTATTTGGATAGTCTATAAAGTTAAAAAATATTTGAACTTGTTGTAGTCCATCATGAAATTGAAATTAAGGATATTCTATGGTTTTTATTCATTCGTTGCTGACGTCCCATTCTTTTGATGAATCAAGCTTCCCTATTTAATGCTGATCTAACCCAAAGTAGGCTCAACCTCTTGCCTAAAGATGGGTCTATTTACTACTATCCAGAATGGATCAATACGGCAGAGAGCGCCAAACTACTTGATCGTTTGCAACAGTCGCTTCAGTGGGAATCAGATCGACTCCTGATGTTTGGGAAACTAGTCAGCACTCGTCGCAAGGTGGCTTGGGTTGGAGATCAGAATTGTGCTTATACCTACTCCGGAGTAAAAAAGCACGCTCAACCCTGGACATCAGAATTACTAGCGATTAAATACCAATTAGAAGAGCTTGCCAAATCAGACTTTAATTCCTGCCTGCTCAATTTTTATCATGATGGTGCAGATGGGATGGGCTGGCATAGTGATGATGAAAAGGAACTGGATGCACAATCTCCCATCGCATCTCTAAGCCTTGGCTCTACCCGTAAATTTTCTTTTAAGCACAAGAAAGACAAATTAGTCGCTCCTCTTTTTCTAGAAAATGGTAGCGTTCTCATCATGCACTCACCTACTCAACAATTTTGGCAGCACGCTTTACTGAAAACCAAAACCATTCATACGCCTCGTATTAACCTAACCTTTAGAAAAATGATCATCAGCAATGAATAAGCATCAGCCCAAAGAGACCTCTGTTGCAATCATTGGTGCTGGTATTGCAGGGCTTAACTGTGCTACTCAATTAAAAGCGCTCGGCTTTCAGGTTCAACTCTATGAAAAGAGTCGTGGGGTCAGCGGCAGAATGAGCACTCGCAATGCGAACGACTGGTCTGCAGACCACGGTGCTCAGTATTTCACTGCTAGAGATCCCCTATTCATTAAAGAGCTTAATAAATGGATTGATAGTGATGTAGCTGCCATCTGGAATCCACGTTTAAAAGTGTTTAAAGACAAGCAATGGCAAGACCATATCTCTTCTGAAAACCGTTACGTTGGTACTCCAGCCATGAATTCTCCTGGCAAACATTTAGCAAAGGATCTGCCCATTCATCTCAATCAAACCATTGATCGCCTCACTTTTGATCATGGTAAATGGTTACTGCACAGCTTAGAATCTGGAGATATTGAGCAGCAATTTGATTGGCTTGTGTTAGCGCTGCCTGGACCACAATCTGTCGCCCTTACCAAATCGATCAATAAAACAATTGAAGAAGTTGCCAATCATGCCAATATGCAAGGTTGCTGGACAGTGATGGCAAGCTTTAAAGAAAATTTACATCTTCCGTTTGATGCAGCATTTATTAATGATGAGATTGTTAGCTGGATGTCTCGGAATAACTCCAAACCAAATCGCTCGGGCCTAGAGACATGGATCATTCATGCTAATCCGCAATGGAGCCAAG
>CAJARE010000333.1 GCA_903944255.1 uncultured beta proteobacterium | reverse complement strand
TTAACAGCTGATGAGCGTAATCGATATTTTGATCAGTGCCAAAAAGCAGGCATTTCAGTTATTTATGAATTTGGTCGAAAAAATCCTGAAACAGAAATTAGCCTAGAAGAATTAGAGGCGTTAATAAAAACAGTTTTAGATCAAGGAATTGAACATATCATCCTTGAGGAGTCTGAAATTACCATGACTGCCAAGAAGAATCCCAATGTCTTAAAAGAGCTTGCTAAAAAGGAATGGTTCAAAGAGATTTTCGTTGAGGCTGATCCTTTTAGATTCCCTCAGAATCATTTGAGTCTATTTCAGGACTTTGGTTCTCAGGTGAATCTAGCCAATATTGCCCCAGGCCAAGCCCTTCGCTTAGAGGGCTATCGGCAGGGAATTGGCAGGGCTGTTGACTACTCCATTTTTAAACAATTTGGTATGTAAGTCAGCGATGGTTTATAGTAGTAGTAATTACAACAACTTATATTGATTTCTTGGAGCATGTCATGACAATGAACACAGATACAGCAGCCGCCTTAGAGGGTTTAACTTTAAGATTCGCCGAGTTAGTCCATGCTTTGAAATATGAGGCTATCCCTGAAGAGGTGACAAAAAAAGCTAAATTCATCATTCGTGATGGCTTAGGTAACCAGATTGCTGCTTCTGCGATTAGTGAGCCAGCTCGTAAAGTGATTGAAATGGTTAAGGAGTGGGGCGGTAAGCCTGAAAGTACTGTAGTGGGATATGGATTTAAAGTTCCCGCGCCAATGGCAGCAATGTGTAATGCCATGATGGGTCACGGAGTAGAGCTGGATGATGCTCATGGATCCGGCCTCATTAAAGCTGGCTCGGTAATGGTTCCTTCCCTCATGGCTTTGGCAGAGGCGAATAATAAGAGTGGCAAAGAGGTTGTCACTGCATTAATTGCTGGATACGAAGTGGCGATACGAATTGCAAAAGCAATTAATCCAGGACATAGACAGCGCGGCTTTCATACTACCGGTACTGTTTCTGCTATTGGTGTAGCGGCCGCCGGTGCAAAGCTTTTAGGATGTGATGTTAATGGTATTGCTTCTGCTATTGGTTTGGCAGCAATGCAGTCAGCCGGTATTCAATCTTATTTGGATGATCCCTGCATGGCTAAACCGTTTAGCCCAGGCAAGTCCGCATTGAACGGTACTATGGCTGCGGTCATGGTTAGCCGTGGATTTACAGGGCCTAAAAAGGCACTAGAAGGTCGCGAAGGATTTTTTAATGCCTATTGCGATGACATTCGTGTAAAAGATTTACTCGATGGTCTTGGACAACAATTTGCGATTATGGAAGTGGGCTTTAAGCCACATGCAGCTTGCAGATATGCACATGGACCGATTGATTTGGCGCAACAATTCTTTCATGAAGATAATATTCGTCTTCAAGACGTTGATTCCATCAGAGTCAATATGTGTGAGCTTTCGATACGCCAGGCTTCTAAACCAAAACCACCTAATTTGAATGCTGCTATGGGTAGCACTCAGTTTAGCGTTGCCTTAGCTTTGGAGATTGGACGAAATGGATTGCGCGAGTAT
>CAJARE010000332.1 GCA_903944255.1 uncultured beta proteobacterium | reverse complement strand
CCGCTAATTTTTTTTTCATGACAATCCTGTCAATTTAAGCCCATTTTAGAGGCTTTTTAGTCATATTTTATGGGCTTTAGTGTGAGACGCCATCACGCCCCAAAACCTTCTTGCCAGTCAAAAATAGAATGTAGCAATCAAAGGGGGTGGAGCGCCTTTGCAAATACTCGTAGTCAAGTTGCACCTTTTGCTCTAAATCAAGCTCATCACGCCCATTCACTTGCGCCCAGCCTGTAATTCCGGGTACTAATACCTGAAGCCCCTTAGCATTACGCATCGCGATCAAATCATTTTGGTTATAAAGCGCAGGGCGAGGCCCAACAAAACTCATCCGGCCAAGCAATACTGACCATAGCTGAGGCAATTCATCTAAACTTGATCTGCGCAAGAAACCACCAATCGGGGTCAGGTAATTTTGCGCACCAGTTAATAAATGCGTAGCGACGTTAGGCGTATCTATTTGCATAGTTCTAAATTTTGGCATCATAAAAATCGCATTATTTTTACCGACCCGCATTGACCAAAATAAAATTGGTCCTGGCGATGTGAGGCGAACCGCAATTGCCACGAGCAACATTGGAATAAACAAAATGACTATGGCCAAACCACCCAAAATTAAATCAAGGCCGCGCTTCATTTAGATCGAGCCCCTGTTTTGCGCTCTGCCAAAAAAGCTTGTGCGGTTAGCGCAATTGCATCTTTGGCTTTAAGAGGTGGCTGCCAATTTAAAAGAGTGCGGGCTTTAGTCGAGTTCACTTGTAGTGAACTAGCTAAGCGTTGAACAGCTGCCGACATGCCTAGTAAGCCACCAAGCGTGCGCATTAAACCCACTGGAAAAGGAATTAATAAGGGAGGTCGTTGATACATCCCTCGAGAAATCATGTGAATCAATTCGGGAGTAGAAAGATCAGCGCCATCTGCGAGTAAAAACACTTGGTTTGCGGCTTTGGAATGAGTAATGGCAAGGCAGATAAAGTCAATTAGATTATCGAGCGCCAAGAAACTGCGTTGATTATGAATGCTGCCTAATGGCCACGGCATGAGCGAGCCTAAAATATTATCTGGGCGAGAGGCAAGCAAGCTCATTAACTTATGAAAATTTGCTTTCACACCAGGCCCATAAATTAGCGGAGCACGAATAATCACATATTCCATCTTAGCGCCATTCTCAGAGCAGACTTTTTGTAAGCCTTCTTCTGCCTCCAACTTACTAATCCCATAAGGATCTAATGGGGCGGGAGTAGATAGTTCAGTAAATGCCTCTGCTGGTAGCGTTTCTTCACCATTCACCTTAATGCTACTGAGGAAAATAAAGCGTTTTACACCTGCAGCCGCGGCTTGCTTAGCTAAATTGATAGTTGTAGCCGTATTTGCTTGACGATACACGGCCAAAGGATCGGGCGCAGACTCCTTCATCACATGGGTTCGTGCCGCCAAATGAATCACGGCATCTACCCCCAAGAGGATAGGCCATTCTGTATTCGGGCCAATGTCGCCGATGGTGACATATTTAACCTTAGATGGGCTAT
>CAJARE010000331.1 GCA_903944255.1 uncultured beta proteobacterium | reverse complement strand
TCCAGCTTCCGTAAGTAGTAGGTCGCATAGAAACGATCAACCTCTAAATATTCTTTTGGATTTAAGAAGGGGATTAAGTCATAGAAAGAAATGCTGACTGGGGTATCGGCATCAAATTTACCTACGCTAGTAACTGTATTGTCGCCAAAGCCCTCAAATAGGCTGCTGATATGGACAATGTCGGGTTGCAAACTGGCAATAAACGCTTCGCGAACAAGTTCAGCACCTTCACGTCGTAAATCTGTGCCCGCTTGGCATTCCATCACTGGACCAGGCGCATACCAAATCCGAATATTTTCAGGAGGCAATAAGCCTTCAAATTGACTCTTGATAAATTGTGTGGCGTCTGGAAAAAGGCCATTCAAAACAATAATGACCTCATGCTCACCACGATTACGAATAATCGCTTGAGCTAAAGAAGTGGAGTAGCGACCAATACCTCTAAAACGACTATTACTTTGCGCACCTTGTAAGTCAATCACAATCCGCATTAGTGAGCCTTAGATGAAGATTGATCTGCGGATGAGGACTTGAGCTCATGAAAAATAGATTGAGCGTGTTCAGAAAGTTGTTCTTGCGAAATATCAAGCACGACAACCGGCCCAACCATGAGTGGGGAAAATTGATTTACCGATGCCTGCTGCAAACGACTGGCGTAAAACTTCTTCAGAAAGTTGTACATGCCGTATTTGCAGATGAAGAAATAGACCTGCCGACGTAAGGCAGGGTTTTTGTCTAAAAAAGCTAAGCCATGCTTTAGGGTGCTTAAGATATGGCGTTTTAGGGCTTTTTTCATGTAATGTGGTTTCGGGGAATCTCTGCTTCTGTCAGAAACTCTTAATCTGATACCGAAAATGGTCAATAGGCCCCAATTATATTGGGTTTATGGGCCCATATTCCGTAAATATAGGCATCTGGCTAGCCTTACAAGCCCAAATTAGCTCTTAGGGGACTAAGCTTAAAAATAGATACTCAAAGAAAATGATCAGATGGACCACGCCTTGGAGAACAGTAGTCCTGCCAATGGCTAAGGTCAGCGCTCCTATAAAGAAGGAGAGATACATCAAAATCATATTGAGTGAGCTGATGCCCAAGCTGAGTGGCAGATCAAAAATAATCGAGATGGCAGCCACGGCTGGAATCGTTAATCCAATACTCGCTAGAGCAGACCCTAGGGCTAAGTTCAAGCTACTTTGTAAACGATTGGCGCGGGAAGCGCGGACAGCAGCAAAGCTCTCAGGCAAAAGTACTAAAAGTGCGATGGCAATACCCACAATCGTTTTAGGCGCACCCACTGCCTTCACTCCAGCTTCAATAGCAGGACTCAGTGCTTTAGCTAATCCAACTACAGCCACTAATGTCACTAAAAGAAGCACAGCGCTGACGATTGTTTTTAGATTACTAGGTTTAGGAGCATGGACGCTGTGATCGGTTTTATCTTTTTTCGATTTTGGAAGATAGTAATCACGATGAGTCACCGTTTGAAAAAATAAGAATGCGCCGTACAACATAAAAGAGGCAATTCCAGCAAAAGCCAATTGACTCACACTAAAGGTAGGACCTGGAGTGCTGACTGTCACCATTGGCATCACCAAAATGAAAGTTGCTAATGCGGTTAATACTGCTAACGCAGAATTAGTGCCCTCATTGCGAAAAGACATCTCATGATGCGTGAGGCCGCCGACAAAAATACAGAGGCCAATAACGCCATTCATGATGATCATGACTGTGGCAAAGATGGCGTCACGCGCAATAAATTCTGAGCCCTCATTGCCGGCTAGCATCATTGAAACAATCAGCGCTACTTCAATGACGGTAACACTGAGAGCAAGCACTAAGGTTCCAAAAGGCTCGCCAATCTTATGGGCGATCAACTCGGCATGATGAACTGCCAATAGCACTGCTCCAATTAGAGTGGCCCCAAGTAAAGCAATAACCCAAGTTTGATTTAGTAAATCTGTCATAGCAGTCGGCTGAGGCGAGGAAGGTCAATAAAGGGTAAGCTTATAGTAATTTATCAATAAAGATGAAATACATGAAAGCAATCATTCTATTTGGGCATGGAGCAAGAGATAGTCGTTGGCGTGAGCCCTTTGATCGCTTGGCTCAGTTGTGGCAAGCGCAGCACCCAAATACCCCAGTAGAGCTAGCCTTTTTAGAAATGATGCGGCCCTCACTCGAAGAGGCTGTCAGTGCCTTAAGCGTCAAAGGGGTGACTCAAATTACGGTAGTACCAGTCTTTTTTGGGCAGGGCGGCCACTTACGCAATGATTTTCCAGTGCTATTAGAGGTATGCCAAAAGCAATACCCCAACATCACGCTAAGCGCAACGCCTGCTGTGGGTGAAGACCTGGCTGTCTTGCAAGCGATTGTTGATTTCGGGGCTAGAGCCCTCTAAGGAAGTTGTGGCGTTTTGTTTTAGAGCTGCACCAATCATGATGAGCGCTGGTGAGCTACGATCAAACCAATGATCCGCTTTTCCTGCCGCCAGTTCAGAAAGAGTGCTGTCCCATTGACGTTCACGCGGCGTACTCACTGCTTCTAATATTTGCACAGGAGTGTTGATCCCATGATTCGGGCTTTGCTCAATCAGTTGTTGCGCAATTCGTGATGCATCTTTGCGACCCATGTAATACACCAAAGTATCAGCTGATGGATTGGCAAGCGGTTCGCCATGACCAGAATTTTCTGTTGCTTGCGCTAGCGTTACAAAGGCAACACTGCGCGAGACGCCACGTAAGGTGAGTGATTGTCCAATGCTGGCAGCAGCAGCGAGGGCAGCAGTAATACCAGGAACTACTTCCACTTCAATGCCGGCATCGTTTAGTGAGCTCAACTCCTCATCAGCGCGACCAAATAACATCGGATCGCCACCCTTGAGCCTAACAATCGTTTGATATTTGTGAGCGGCATCCACTAAGCGCTTATTAATAAAGTGTTGAGCAGAGGATAATTTTCCACAACGTTTGCCGACTGGTACTAAAGTAGCTTGTGGGCACAGTGCCAGCATTTCTGGTTCAACTAAAGCGTCATGGAAAACAATATCTGCTTTCGCTAGTAACTTTGCGCCACGAACGGTAATCAGATCAGCAGCGCCAGGACCAGCACCCACTAAATAGACTTTACCAAGAACATTATTGAGCTGCATCTCTTTAAGCCTCTAAAAGCGAGCGTTTGCCGCGCCAACTGTTTTGAGTAGTGACGCTATACAAATTAAATTGATTTAAGCCAAGTTCCAAGTTTTGATCTGGACGGAGTTCAAAGCTATCAAAGCCTACTCGTGCACCTTGGAGTAGCTGATCAATTAAGACATCACCAATTGCCCTCACTTCACCTTGCCATCCAAGGCGATCACGCAATAAAGCGGCTGTACTAAAACTTCTGCCATCTCTAAAGATGGGAAAGCGTGCAGCGACCAAAGGCCAGAGCCCTTTGCCTGCTTCAATCATGTCGGCATGCTTGAGAATATCGTCATCGGCAGCAAACCAGACACCAATGTCATCTTTGTTGGCACGCTCGATGAGATCAGGATTCTTGTGATGGGTATTCCACCAATGAAAAGGAACTAACACTTTTTGATCTTCATACCCAAGATCCGGAATGCCCCCTGCATCCTGCTCGCCATTCCAAACCTGCCATTCATTTTGAATGAGGGAAGGCTCGCCTTCTTTCGGAAAGTAAATGATCTGAGGATTCAATTGAATATGCGCAATGGTTGTCATTAAGCAGGCACTCCTTGTGCATCTTGCTTCTGAACTTTCGCCTTTGCATTACTGTACGCAGCTTCTTTAAAAGGAGCTACCCCTAAGCGACGATAAGTCTGAATGAAGGACTCATCATGACTACGTTGCCCAATATAAGTATTGATAATGCTAGTCATGACATCAGGGATCTCATCAGCATAAAAAGATGGACCAATTACTTTGCCGATTGCAGCCTCATTGCCTTGTTCACCACCCAGGGTGATTTGATACCACTCCTCACCGTCCTTATCAACGCCCAGCACCCCGATATTGCCAACGTGATGATGGCCGCAGGAGTTAATGCAGCCGGATATATTAAGACTGATATCGCCTAGGTCATATAAATAATCTAAGTCATCGAAGCGCTCTTGAATTGCCTTAGCAATTGGTAAAGACTTTGCATTGGCAAGAGAGCAAAAATCACCGCCAGGGCAAGCAATGATGTCTGTGAGTAGGCCAATATTCGGCAGGGCAACTTTTTGTTTCTTCGCTGCTTGCCATAAGGAAAACAGTTGAGTCTGCTCTACGTCCGCTAACACCAAATTTTGTTCATGCGTAACACGCAATTCTCCAAAGCTATATTGATCAGCCAAATCTGCAATCGCGTTCATTTGCCCTGATGAAGCATCGCCTGGTGCAATGCCATGGTGTTTTAAAGAGAGGATGACGCTGGCATAGCCTGGCACCTGATGTGCTCTAACATTACGCTCATGCCAACGAGCAAAAGCTACTTTTTCAGTAATAGGCAGATTAGATAAGAGATCTTCAGTAGAAAGAGTATTTAAAGTTTTGTAGGCGGGCCTAGTGAAGTGCTGTGCTACCCGATCCCATTCTGGTTGGGTAAAGTT
>CAJARE010000330.1 GCA_903944255.1 uncultured beta proteobacterium | reverse complement strand
GCCGCACGTCAGAAGTCACGTTTATCTGCCGCTATTAAGGCGATGGCAGCGTAATTCGGTAATTGTTTTAGGCTGGTCGAAGTAGTTTCGACCTAAGCCCGCTCCTGATCAGAGCGGGTTTTTGTTTTTAGGGCTAGGTTTGGGGTTTGGGTTCAAATTCACACGCCTCTTCGATCGGTAGGCTGTTATCTTTGGCAAAGTTCATGACAAAGTCTAACGCTCTAGGATCAAGATCACCTAACCTGGTATCAATAACAACGCATTTCACTGTAGCAATCAGGATGGGTCTGACGTAGGGTGAATAAGTGAAGCGAGGGTCTCCAGAATCTCCTGGAGGGCGAAAAGTAGCCATTACTCCGCAAAGACGCTCCGCCCAATCGCTGGGTCTAAATGGCTTGCCAGAAGTTGTTATACCCTGAATGAAAAGCTTTTTATGGTTCAAATTGGCATCAAGATCGTGGTAGAAATCAGTGGGGCTAAGCCCTCTAGCTTAACAGCCTGAGTTGGCCGTAAGATGACTTAAGGATCTATTTTCGTGTAGTTGAAAGCTTTGAAAAAAAATGCAATCCAAAACTTTAGTAGAAAGCTCAACGATGACATCTCTGGCAAAGCCACAAGTGCCCGGTCAGGTGAAGCACTACCTGCAATTTTCTGACCTTCAGCGTGAAGAGTATGACTATTTGCTGAAAAGAACAGCGTGGCTCAAGGCGAAATTCAAAAGTTATGAGACTTGGCATCCATTGCATGATCGGACCTTGGCAATGATTTTTGAGAAACATTCCACTAGAACGCGCTTATCTTTTGAGGCGGGCATTCACCAACTTGGTGGTCAAGCTGTATACCTCAACACTAGAGATACTCAGTTAGGCCGTGGCGAGCCTGTAGAGGACGCTGCACAAGTCATATCGAGGATGACCGACATCATTATGATTCGTACCTTCGGTCAAGACATCATCGATCGTTTCGCAGCTAATTCACGGGTTCCCGTCATTAATGGTTTAACCAATGAGTTTCATCCTTGCCAGGTGTTGGCCGATATCTTTACTTATGTGGAAGCGCGTGGACCTATTCAAGGAAAAACAGTGGCCTGGGTCGGTGATGCCAACAATATGGCGTACACCTGGATCCAAGCCGCAGAATGTTTAGACTTCCAGTTTCATTTCTCAGCCCCAGAAGGTTATCAGTTAGATACTTCGCGCTTGACAGCAAAGGCGGCTCAGCATTTAACTGTTTATGCAGACCCTAGAGAAGCCTGTAAAGGCGCTGATTTAGTGAGTACGGATGTATGGACCAGCATGGGCTATGAAGCTGAAAACACCTCACGTATGAGCGCTTTTAAAGACTGGATGGTTGATGAAGAGTTGATGGCCTTGGCAAAACCAGATGCCTTATTTATGCATTGCTTGCCCGCTCATCGAGGTGAGGAAGTATCTGCTGGAGTCATTGATGGTCCACAAAGTATTGTTTGGGAAGAGGCAGAAAATCGTTTGCACGTTCAAAAAGCCTTGATGGAGTATTTGCTTTGTGGGCGCTTGGAGTAAATTATTTTGATTATTTTTTTGATTGAATAGAAAACATGTCTGAAATTAAAAAAGCAGTATTAGCTTATTCGG
This sequence comes from uncultured beta proteobacterium, assembly GCA_903944255.1. GTDB lineage: Bacteria > Pseudomonadota > Gammaproteobacteria > Burkholderiales > Burkholderiaceae > Polynucleobacter. Next base: position 5,770 of record CAJARE010000330.1, on the reverse strand, counting down.
GTGGTCTAGACACTAGCGTGATCTTGAAGTGGCTTCAAGATACTTATGGTTGTGAGATCGTGACATTCACTGCTGACTTAGGTCAGGGAGAAGAATTAGAGCCGGCGCGTGCTAAAGCATTGCAGTTTGGAATCAAGCCCGCGAATATTTTTATTGATGATCTACGAGAAGAATTTGTCCGCGATTTTGTCTTCCCAATGTTCCGCGCCAACACTATCTATGAAGGCGAGTACCTATTGGGTACATCCATTGCACGCCCATTAATTGCGAAGCGTCAAATTGAAATCGCCCGTTTAACAGGTGCTGATGCAGTGTCACATGGCGCTACTGGAAAAGGTAATGATCAAGTTCGCTTTGAATTGGGCTATTACGCTCTTGAGCCGGGGATTAAAGTAATTGCCCCATGGCGTGAATGGGATCTGCTCTCCCGTGAAAAACTGATGGCCTATGCAGAAAAGCACGGTATTCCAGTCGAGATGAAGCATAAGCAAGGTGGCTCACCCTATTCCATGGATGCCAATTTGTTGCATATTAGCTATGAAGGCCGTCATTTAGAAAACCCCAATGCTGAAGCCGAAGAGTCGATGTGGCGTTGGACGGTTTCTCCTGAGAAGGCTCCAGATGCTCCAGAGATTATTGAAATTGAATTTAAAGCAGGTGATCCGGTTGCTATTAACGGCAAGGCCTACAAACCACATGAGTTATTAGCAGAACTCAATCGTATTGGCGGCATACATGGAATTGGCCGTTTAGATTTGGTAGAAAACCGTTTTGTTGGTATGAAGAGTCGTGGTTGTTATGAAACTCCTGGTGGGACAATTCTGTTGAAGGCCCATCGCGGTATTGAGAGTATTACCCTTGATCGCGAAGTAGCCCATTTGAAGGATGACCTCATGCCACGCTACGCTAGCCTGATTTATAACGGCTTATGGTGGTCACCAGAACGCGTTGCTTTGCAGACCTTAATTGACCATACCCAACAGATGGTAAATGGCGTTGTTCGACTAAAGCTCTACAAAGGTTCCGCTTCTGTTATTTCAAGGGATTCAGCCAATACTTTGTTCGATCAAAATATTGCCACCTTTGATGATGATGGTGGCGCTTATAACCAGGCTGATGCAGGCGGCTTTATAAAGCTCAATGCCCTACGTATGCGCATTGCAGAAATTGCTAAACGTAAACGTGCCCAGAAATAATAAAACCCCATTTTTCAGTTAGAGGATATTCAGATGCAATTTGATCAAGTTTCAGTAGGCAAAAAAGCCAATGTATTTTTTGATGGTAAGTGCGTATCCCATACGGTTACTTTGTCCAATGGGACTCGGAAGTCAGTGGGTGTGGTTTTACCTAGCACCTTACGTTTTGACCTTAGTACTAAAGAAATCATGGAGGTCGTCGACGGCAATGCTTTTGTCAGTATTAATGGCGCTCCTGAGCAGGAGTTCAAGGCAGGCCAAAGCTGGGAAGTAGATAAGGGCGGTTACTTCATCATCCGCGCTGAACAACCAGTTCATTATGTTTGCCACTTTGAGTAACTAAGGCCATCAAGCCAAGTTCTAAATAAAAAACGCAGACCAGGGTCTGCGTTTTTTATTCTCTGTTATTACTTATCTCTTGGGCAGTCCAGTAATGATGCTGCCAGGTGTGATGACTCGTTCTGAGAACCACTGTTTGTTCATCTCTAAGGCATACCGTACGGTAGCTTTAGGACAATGATTATTAGTGGTTTCAGCTTGCATCTCTTCGATGTTCACAATCTTTCCATCGTCAGCAATAAAGGCAATGGAAAGGGGAATCTTCGTGTTATTCATCCAAAAACAGTGTGATGCCTTTTGCTCAAATACAAATAACATTCCTGAATTGGTTGGCATGCTGGTGCGATTCATTAAACCAACTTCTCTTGCCTTGGGCGTATCAGCTAGCTCAGCATGTATCCGATAGATTCCAGTTTTTAATTCAATTGTAGGCAAACCAGTATTGACTTGGGCCAGTAAAAAGCCTGGAGTAAGACAGGCAAGAACAAAAAATAGTTTGCCTAGGTATTGGTGCGGTGTATGCATATTGTCTATTTTAAGTGAGGCCAATCGCAGGCGAAAAAAAACCCAGGAACAAGTCCTGGGTTTTCGATAGTGATCTAAGGACGATTAAGCCGCTTGGATATTAGTAGCTTGCTTGCCTTTAGGGCCTTGGGTAATGTCAAACGTTACCTTTTGGTTTTCCTTAAGGGTTTTGAACCCAGGCATAGTAATTGCGCTGAAATGCGCGAACAACTCTTCTTCACCATCATCAGGTTTGATAAAGCCAAAACCTTTTGCATCATTGAACCACTTAACAATTCCGGTCGCCATGCGAACTCCATTACATAAACTTAAAACAACCGTGATGAGGGTAAATACTTTTTGATCAGTCTCGCTCCACAACACGCCTCAATAGAACCTTAATAAAGCTCTACCCCCCGATTGTTTGCCCTTTTTGAAGGGGTGTCAAGGATTTATATGGGCTTACCCCTCAGTAATTACCCCTTTTTTTATCGAAAAATGCCCCAATATGTAATAAATGGGGGTTTTTGCGGGGTTTTCGCAACAAGACCCTAGTCGATAAAAGTTTTGATATCTGTGTTTAGAATGTTTCTCATGAGCCGCGCACCCAAAAATCCCAGTACTGGAAATCCTGTAAATCCCTATATCGAGGATACGATCCTGCTCGAAAAGCAGGCAGAAAAAGTAAAAGTACCATCGATGTATAAAGTATTGTTATTAAATGACGATTACACCCCAATGGAATTTGTGGTCATGGTGATTCAAGAGTATTTTAGTAAGGATCATGAAACTGCTACACGCATTATGTTGCAAGTACATTTAGCTGGTAAAGGCGTTTGCGGAATATTTACCCGTGACGTTGCTGCCACCAAAGTGCATCAAGTTGTCGAATTATCCCGTGAAGCGGGCCACCCACTACAGTGCACTATGGAGGAAGCATGATTGCCCAAGAATTAGAAGTGAGTTTGCATATGGCATTTGTTGACGCGCGAGCTTCACGTCACGAGTTTATTACGGTGGAACATTTGCTGGCTGCGTTACTTGATAACGCTACCGCTGTTGAGGTCCTCAAAGCTTGCGCAGTCAATATTGCAGAGCTACGCGCACAACTGAAAAACTTCATCAATGACAACACCCCAGTAGTGCCTGGAACAGATGAGGTGGATACACAGCCAACACTGGGATTTCAGCGCGTTATTCAGCGCGCCATCATGCATGTGCAATCGACATCTAATGGAAAAAAAGAAGTCACTGGTGCTAATGTCTTGGTAGCAATATTTGGTGAGAAAGATTCCCATGCTGTGTACTTCTTGCAACAGCAGGGCGTGACTCGTTTAGACGTAGTGAACTTTATTAGTCATGGTGTACGTAAAGATCAGGCTGAGCATGTTAAGCCTGCTGATACAACACAAGAAACTGAAGAGTCTGCTTCTTCAGGTAAAGAAAGTCCGCTAGATCAATATACTCAGAATCTGAATGTGTTAGCTCGCCAAGGCAAGATTGATCCACTGATTGGTCGCGATAGTGAAGTCGAGCGTGTAATACAAGTTTTGTGCCGTCGTCGCAAAAATAACCCCCTCTTAGTTGGTGAGGCTGGTGTTGGCAAGACTGCAATCGCTGAAGGCTTAGCATGGCGTATTGTTAAAGGAGATGTTCCCGATATCCTGGCCAATGCTACTGTCTACTCCTTAGATATGGGCGCCCTCTTAGCGGGCACTAAATATCGCGGAGATTTTGAGCAGCGCCTCAAGAGCGTATTGAAGTCTTTAAAAGATCATGCGCATGGTGTTTTATTTATTGATGAAATTCATACCTTGATCGGTGCTGGTGCTGCCTCGGGCGGAACCTTGGACGCAAGTAACTTATTAAAGCCTGCTTTGTCTAACGGCCAGCTTAAATGTATTGGGGCAACAACTTTTACTGAATATCGCGGAATCTTCGAAAAAGATGCTGCTCTGTCTCGTCGCTTCCAGAAGGTCGATGTGGTTGAGCCAACCGTTGATCAGACTGTCCAAATTCTGCGGGGTCTCAAGTCCCGCTTTGAAGAGCATCACAGCGTTAAGTATGCCTCCGCCGCTTTAGTGGCTGCCGCAGAGCTTTCTTCCCGCTATATCAATGATCGTCATTTACCAGACAAGGCCATTGACGTGATTGATGAAGCGGGGGCTGCACAGCGCATTTTGCCAAAGTCTAAGCAAAAGAAAACGATTGGTCGCCCAGAGATCGAAGAGATTGTTGCCAAAATTGCGCGCATCCCTCCTCAATCCGTTACGGTTGACGATCGTAGTAAGTTGCAGACTTTAGATCGTGATATCAAGAGTGTCGTTTTTGGTCAAGATCCTGCCATTGAAGCTTTGGCTAGCGCCATCAAAATGACGCGCGCTGGTCTTGGCAAGATTGATCGCCCAATCGGTTCATTCCTATTCTCAGGGCCAACTGGTGTGGGTAAGACTGAGGTAGCTAAGCAACTGGCTTATATCTTAGGTATTGAGCTGCTTCGTTTTGATATGTCTGAATATATGGAGCGTCATGCTGTAAGTCGCTTGATTGGAGCGCCTCCAGGTTATGTTGGTTTTGATCAGGGCGGCTTGTTGACAGAAGCTGTTAATAAGAAGCCGCATTGCGTTCTCCTGCTAGACGAAGTTGAAAAGGCTCACCCAGATATTTTCAATATCCTTCTTCAAGTAATGGACCACGGTACTTTGACAGATAACAATGGTCGTAAGACTGATTTCCGTAATGTCATCATTATTATGACCACCAATGCTGGCGCTGAAGCAATGCAAAAGTCCACCATCGGCTTTACCAATGCGCGTGAATCCGGTGATGAGATGGCTGATATTAAGAAGTTCTTCACGCCTGAGTTCCGCAATCGTTTAGACGCTATTGTTTCGTTCAAGGCGCTTGATGAAACCATCATCATGAGGGTGGTTGACAAGTTCTTAATGCAGTTAGAGGAGCAATTGCATGAAAAGAAAGTAGATGCTACTTTCAGTTCAGCATTGCGTGCGCATCTGGCAAAGCATGGATTTGATCCGCTGATGGGGGCTCGTCCAATGCAACGGATTATTCAGGATACGGTTCGTAAGGCGCTTGCTGATGAACTCTTATTCGGAAAATTGGCGCAAGGTGGTCATGTCGCAGTCGATATTGATGCGGATGGCAAGGTGCAGCTTGAGTTTGATGCACCCACTCTTCCGCGCAAAGCCCCTAAGACTGACATTGCTTCAGCCGAAGAAATTTAAATCTTTAAATAACTATTAAAAAAAGGAAGTCATGTCTCATCACGATAAATTACTAGATGCTTTTGAAACCTACAAAGCTGAAAATGAAAAGTTCCAAGGTAAGGGCATCAAAGCATCAGCAGCACGTGCTCGCAAGGCGCTTCAGGAAATCGCAGGTTCTTGTAAAGAGCGCCGTAAAGAAATTACAGCTGAAAAAGAATCTCGTGAAGGTGCTGGGGCTGGCATGTCACAAGATGCTGCCCGCCATGCGCATGTTCGTAAATAACTAGTTTGATGATCAAAAGGCCGCTTTAAGCGGCCTTTTTCTTACTTTTATGTTTTTGTGTCACACTGTTTTTACCTCGACAAGCATCAGTCAAAATAAAAAAGACGCTTATGTCCTCTAGTAAGTTAACTCATTATATTGTTGGTGCAATGGTCCTAGGCACTGTGGGCGGATACGTCGTCAATACGCATGGATCACATTCTGGATTCGCTGTTCAATAT
>CAJARE010000329.1 GCA_903944255.1 uncultured beta proteobacterium | reverse complement strand
GTTGTTTGCGTACACCGCGATAAGTCCAGCCAGATTTATTTCCAAGCTCAATGTCTACAGGCTGATTGAGTCCGACCTGAATGAGCTTTTGCACGGTCTCTGGGTCAGCAATAGGTCCAGCCGCTATATTACTTAAACCAAATTGAAGGGCAGATTCTAAAATATCGGTCGTATCACAAGGTCCACCAGACATCACGTTATCGCTGTGATCTAGTAGTAAAACCGGACCTGGTGTTGTCAAGCTCGCGATTTCACGTGCTGTATTGAGTGCTTGCTCAATGGGAATACTCTCATAAATAAAGCCATCTGCTTGAGACAGAATCATTGCCTGGAGTTCATCGGCAACTTGATTCTCCAGTTCAGAAAAGTGATTGTGATGTTGATCCGCAATCACAATCACAGACATACCTGCATCATGAAAGTCGGCCAGACTAAAGCCAGCCAAAATAGAGATTCCTAAAATACCTGGCTTTTTTTCCATTGTGATAGCTGCTTGCACGGCAGCTTTCATGGCACCCTCATTGGTATTGCTTCTCAGAGTATGAGATAGTAAGGGAATTTGACGATAAGCCATTGAGGGCTTGATCTTTCCCACAAGCATGTCTCGTAATAGCTCGCCAGCGTGCAGGCCCGTTTCATACATATCAATATGAGGGTAAGTTTTGAAACTCACCATAACATCACAGTTCTCAACCATGGCAGGAGTGACATTGGCGTGTAGATCAAGTGCTACTGCAATTGGGATATCGGGTGCAATCGAGCGAATTCGTTTTAAGAGATCACCTTCACCGTCCACTGCGAACTCCGAAACCATGGCACCATGCAGATCGAGCAAAACAGCATCACAACCCTGTTGAACAGCGTCCACAATGCTATTGCAAATACGCTCATATGCTTTTCCATCAACGGTTCCACTGGGATTTGAAAATGCGCATACCGGCGTCACCATTTCCACATTCTCGCTTTTGGCAATCTGGATAAAGGCACCCATTGCCGTTCTTGCACTTTTTTGATCTTGATAAGCATCCTGATTCCAGAATGGATTGAATGCCTCTAGTGGTGTGGGGATGGGTGAGAATGTATTGGTTTCATGCTGAAAGCGCGCGATGACCCATTTACCTAAACTCTTTTTTTCTTGCATCAGACCTACCGTATAAATTAGTTAGTGACTGGCTTGGCAAATGCCAGCATGGAGTGAAGCAGAACATTGGCTCCCGCTTCGAGATGCTCAGATTTAGCATCTTCAATTTCGTTATGGCTAACACCATCTTTACAGGGGATGAAAATCATTCCAGTGGGGGCTAAACGATTCATATAGATAGCATCATGCCCAGCTCCCGATACCACATCCATCTGCGAATAACCTAAGTCAATGGCTGCCTGCCTAATAGTATCTACGCAGTTGGCATCAAAATTACAGGGTGGAAAGTAAGACACTTCCTTTAAATCGATTGCAATCGATTTCTCACTCGATACTTGCGCAATGTATTCCTTCAATAGGGAGGTCATCTTTTCCAGTATTACAGAATCTGGATGCCGTATATCAATAGAAAATTGAACGTGGCCTGGAATCACATTTCTACTATTGGGAAAAACTTGCACCATGCCAACAGTACCTCTGCCATGCGGCTTAAATTCATTGGCTATGCCCACGACCTTTTGCATAATGCTTGTCGCATGTTGTAGGGCGTCAATTCGAATATCCATGGGTGTTGGGCCCGCGTGAGCCTCAAAGCCTTGTACTGTGCAATCAAACCAGCGTAAGCCCATAACAGCAGGCACCACCCCAATGATCTTATCTTGATGTTCAAGAACGGGGCCTTGTTCAATATGCGCCTCAAAGTATGCGCCACAAGGATGATCACCTGGAGCTTGTTCTCCCAGAAAACCAATACGTTGTAATTCTTCTTTCACTTTTTTGCCTGCAGTATCTGTTGCCCCATAGGCATGCTCTAGAGTAACTGCTCCAGCAAAGACACCTGAACCCATCATGACAGGAGTAAAGCGCGAGCCTTCTTCGTTTGTCCAAAAAACTACCTCAATCGGGGCCTCGGTTTCAATGCCATGATCAATGAGTGTCTCAATCACTTCTAGACCAGCAAGCACGCCATAGTTACCATCGTACTTACCACCCGT
>CAJARE010000328.1 GCA_903944255.1 uncultured beta proteobacterium | reverse complement strand
GATTGGCAGGTGAAATCCGACCATGCCCACGCGGACAAGAGCGTTTGAAAGAGGCTGCTAAGCTTGGATTCACGGTGGCCATTATTCCAAAGGCCAATATGCCCAAGGCAAAGATTCCAGGATTAAGAGTGATTCCTGTTGAGCGCATTGATCAAGCGATTACCGCTGCTGCCGAACTCAATTAAGTCTTAGCGTAGGTCTTCTGCCTGTATTAAGAGCACCTGCTCTTCGCCTGCAGAAACCTCCATCCAGATCACCGGAATTTGAGGAAAAGCTTTTTTGAAATTCTCAAATTCATTACCAATCTCTAGCAACAAAGCTCCCCTCTCAGATAAATAATCTGGCGCGGCTGCAATGATGCGACGAATTAAATCCATACCATCATCACCCCCGGCTAATGCAAGAGTAGGTTCAGCATGATATTCAGCAGGCAAGATGCTCATAGAGTGAGCGTTGACATAGGGTGGATTGCAAATAATGAGATCGAAAAGATTGTCATCGTTTGGCTCAGGTAGGGCATCCCATAGGTCTCCATTGAGCAATTCAATTTGTGAATTCAGGTGATGGCGATCAATATTACGCGCTGCTAGAGAGAGAGCCGGCATGCTGATATCGCAAGCACTGACGTGAATATCTGGGCATGACAGGGCTAGCAAGATGGCAAGAGATCCATTGCCAGTACAAAGATCTAAGACTTTTCCATCTGCTGGCAGCCAGGACTCCAACATCCCATCTACGATGAGCTCAGCAATCCATGAGCGAGGTACGATGCTTTGTTCACTGCAATAAAAGGGGACACCCATTAACCACGCTTCACCCAAAATATAAGCAAGGGGCTTACGGGTTGAAATTCTTTCATTAGTAATGTGCATCGCGTTTTGAATTTGGTCTGTATTGATGGTTTGATCCAAGCAATCGAGCGCCTCGGTAGGACTTAAACCAAGTTGCTTGCTAGCAATCCAGAGAGCCTCGCTATGAGAGTCAAGGGCTCCGTGACCGTAATGCAAATTTGCTACTGCTAATTTTTGTGCAATGTTTTCAATGCACTGATTTAGAGTGAGGGATTGTGAAGGCTCAGGGTCCATGATCGATTGAGAAGGCAATTAAGCAACCAATTGCTCTAGCGTTCTGCGGTAAATATTTTTCAGGGGCTCAACGTTATCTACGATGACACATTCATTAATCTTATGACTTGTAGCATTTAGGGGTCCAAACTCGACAACTTCCTTGCATACTTTAGCAATGAAGCGACCATCACTTGTGCCACCGGTTGTAGATAACTCGGTATGCACACCAGTTTCTGCCTTGATGGCTGAACGCAAGGCGTTAGCTAAAGTGCCGTCACCAGTAATAAATGGGCTGCCACCTAAGTGCCAGTCAATTTCAAAATCAAGTCCAGCATCTTTGAGAATCTTTTCAACTCGCTCGCGCAGTTGTTCTGGTTTGCTCTCGGTAGAAAAGCGGAAGTTGAACTCTATTGCGAGTTCGCTAGGGATGATGTTATTAGCACCAGTGCCTGCATGAATATTAGAAATTTGAAAGCTCGTAGGCTGGAAATACTCATTGCCTTTGTCCCATTCAGTCTGAGAAAGGGTTGCAATTGCTGGGGCAGCAAGATGAATGGGATTCTTGCCTAAATGGGGATAAGCAATATGCGCCTGAATTCCATTGATTTTTAATTTACCCGAGAGTGAGCCGCGACGACCGTTCTTGATCATGTCGCCAAGCTGATCTACTGAAGTGGGCTCGCCAATCACGCAATAGTCTAGACGCTGACCTTGCTTTTGGAGGCGCTCACACATAATGACCGTGCCGTCATGTGCGGGACCTTCTTCATCGCTAGTAATTAAAAAAGCAATTGAACCTTGATGATTAGGATGGTGAATGATGAATTCTTCTGTAGCAACCACGAAGCCTGCTAATGAGGTCTTCATATCGGCGGCACCGCGCCCATAGAGCATGCCATCACGAATAGAAGGCGTAAAAGGATCGCTGTCCCACTTTTCCAATGGACCTGTTGGGACAACATCGGTATGACCAGCAAACATTAAAACTTTACCCTGATCTCCAGCCTTTCCTTTTTTAATGGCCCATAGATTGGTCACCTGAAAAGCTTCTGGACCACTGACAACACTTTCTGTATGAAAGCCAATAGCTTGCAATCGTTTAGCAATGAGATCTTGGCAGCCACCATCAACTGGCGTAACAGAGCGGCAGGCAATAAGAGCTTCGGTTAGATCAAGGGCTGCGCTCATAAATGGTCTTTATTTGACTTAATCGCGAAGTAATTCGTTGATGGCTGTTTTTGCTCTAGTCTGAGCATCGACTTTCTTGACGATCACTGCAGCATATAAGCTGTATTTACCGCAAGCTGAAGGAAGAGAGCCTGGAACAACCACTGATCCAGCGGGTACCCGGCCGTAATGCACTTCGCCAGTTTCACGGTCATAAATCTTGGTACTCTGACCAATATAAACACCCATGGAAAGTACCGCATTTTCTTCAATGATGACCCCTTCAACTACTTCAGAGCGGGCGCCAATAAAGCAGTTATCTTCAATAATGACTGGCCCAGCCTGAATCGGCTCTAAAACACCACCAATTCCTACGCCACCAGAGAGGTGTACGTTTTTACCGATTTGGGCGCAAGAGCCTACTGTAGCCCAGGTATCGACCATGGAACCTTCGCCTACATAGGCGCCAATATTGACGTAAGAAGGCATCAAAACAGCGTTTTTGCCAATAAATGAGCCTCTGCGAGCTATTGCGGGAGGCACTACCCTAAAGCCACCTGCAGCAAAGTCAGCCGCTGTGTAGTTTTCGAATTTGCTCGGAACCTTGTCATAGAACTGGGTATAGCCGCCAGCAGCCATGGGTTTATTGTCCTCAAGGCGAAATGAGAGCAAAACAGCCTTCTTAACCCATTGATTTACTTCCCATTGCCCAACGCCACGGCGTTCTGCAACGCGAATACTGCCGTTATTGAGACCCTCTAATACGCTATTTACAGCGCTACGAACATCTGCAGGGGCGCTGTCTGGAGAGAGGTTTGTACGGTTTTCCCAGGCTTGTTCAATGATGTTTTGTGGTGATTGGCTCATGCTTTTCAGTTAACTATCGGATTGTTAAGGGATTTTGTCCCTGAAGGTAGATTTATCATTATATCGATGAGGCAAAAACACGTCCAAGTTGCTTCAAGCTTGCTATCATCTTCCCACTTTAGGTGTAAATATTTGCACCTTTTATTTGAACCCCTTTTTTCCCTGCAAAGTACGCCGTGCAACTGAAATCTATCAAACTTTCCGGCTTTAAGTCCTTCGTTGACCCAACCCATTTTGAATTACCTGGCCAATTAATTGGCGTTGTAGGGCCTAATGGTTGCGGAAAGTCAAACATCATTGATGCCGTCCGTTGGGTTTTGGGCGAATCTCGCGCTAGTGAACTTCGTGGCGAATCGATGCAGGACGTTATTTTTAACGGTTCTGGTTTACGTAAGCCATCAGGCCGCGCGAGTGTCGAACTCATTTTTGATAATTCGGATGGACGTGCGCAAGGGCAGTGGAGTGCGTTTACTGAATTAGGTGTGAAACGCGTTTTAACGCGAGATGGCAATTCAAGTTACTACGTTAATAATCAAGTCGTGCGTCGTAAAGACATTCAAGATATTTTCTTGGGTACTGGTATGGGCCCAAGAGGTTACGCCATTATTGGTCAGGGAACGATTAACCGTATTTTAGAAGCTAAGCCAGAAGAATTACGCGTGTTCTTGGAAGAGGCAGCAGGCGTTTCTAAATACAAAGAGCGCCGTAAAGAAACTGCTTCTCGTTTAGAAGACACTGTAGAGAATCTCACTCGTGTTGAAGATATTTTGCGAGAGTTAGATCAGCAGTTAACGCGTTTAGAAAAGCAAGCAACAGTTGCAGAGCGCCATGCTGAGTTCTCTATGCAGATGAAGTCTCAGCAACAGTTGCTATGGTTTGTGCGTCAAACAGAAGCTGGCAAAGAGCAAGAGCGTCATGCCAATGGGATTCGTGATACTCAGGTTGGTCTAGAAGAGCAAACTGCGAAGTTACGTCATGCTGACGCTGAGCTAGAGACTATGCGCACTCAGCAGTACGCATTACAAGATAAAGTTTCGCAAGCCCAAGGTGATTTATATCAAACCAACTCCGATGTGAGTCAGGTTGAGTCACAGATTCACTATGTACAAGAAGCCCGTCAACGCTTACAACAACAAATTCAGGATTTACAAGCCCAACTCCAGCGTTGGACTGTGCAAGAAACCGATGCTGCGCAAGCACAACGCACTGCCGAACATGACTTAAGTTTGGCTGCTGAAAAAGAGGCTACTTTGTTATCCCAATTGGCTGGCTTAATGGATCAAATGCCAAGTCGTGATGATGCTTATCAAAATGCTAACAATGGCTTGAACGCAGCGCGTGATAGTTTGGCTGCTATTGAGCAACGTTTAGCAAGTTTGGGTGAGCGTATGCGCGCGATGACTGCGCAGTCAGATGAGTTAAAGGGGCGTGAGACCCGTTTAACCAGTGAATTAGATGGCATGCGCCGACCTGATGCCCAAGCGCTTCAAACGGCGATTGATCGTCAGACCATGGCGCAGCGCAAGGTAGATGAATCTAAGCAACGCGCTCAAGATACTCAGCAACGCGTACCTGCAGCTGATGAGGCCAGAAATACTGCTCAACAGAATGTTCAAACGGCAAACCATGATGTCGCTCAAACAGAAGCTAAATTAACAGCCTTAACCGCTCTCCAAGCTAGTGTCCAGGCCCAAGGAAAGATTGGTCCATGGTTAGAAAGTAAGGGTCTTAAAGAAAGTAAGCGTCTGTGGCAAGAGCTCAAAGTAGAGAGCGGCTGGGAAGCTGCACTTGAGTCAGTATTGCGTGAGCGTTTAGCCGCAGTCACTGCAAAGAGCGTGCAAGAAACTCTCGCTTTGGCTAATGATGCGCCACCTAGTCGTTTGGCAATATTGCTGACAGATGACATTACTCCGGCGCATACCTCTGCTCCTGCAGATATTGCACCATTGCTAAGCCGGGTTAAGAGTGCAGGTGCCGCTAATTTGACTTCTGTTTTGCAGGAGTGGTTAGATAATATTTATATTGCATCAAGCTTAGAAGATGCTTTGCATCGTCGCGAAAAGTTACCTGCTGGAGGTGCATTTGTTACTCAGCAGGGTCATTTAGTCAGTCGTGTGGGTGTTCAGCTCTATGCGGCCGATTCTGAGCAAGCGGGAATGCTTGCTCGTGCTCAAGAGATGGAGAGTCTTGAAAAGCAACTCCGTGCACAGCAGCTGATGCAAAGTGAATTGCAGGGTGAACTGGATCAATGTGCTGCCAATTACCAAGCCGCACATCAAGCAGCTGAGCAGGCTCGGATAAATGCAGAGCATGCTGTTCAAGAAGCCCATGGTTTTGAAGTTGAAAGAATGCAGTTGACTCAGGCTGAGGAGCAATACAGTATTCGTGCTGCTCAAATTCAGAATGAGTTGGGTGAATTGCATCAGCAAATGCAACAATTAAATACCACTCAGGAACAATCTACTAACGAATTATCTGAGTCCGAAGATTCTAAGCAGGGCTTACAGGCGGCGTTAACATCTGCACAAGAAAAGCTAGAGTTGACTACTCAAGAACGCGATCGCTTACGTGAATCATCGCGTGCTGCCGAGATGGCTGCTCAAGAGGCTGCTTTTGCAACTCGCTCGCTTCAGCAACGGATTACTGATTTACAGCGTGATCAAAGTACCGCTCGTACTCAAATCATGGAAATTCAGGATAAACATGATTTAGCTACTCAAGAACTTCAATCATTGAGCGATGAAGAGGCTCAAGAAAAGTTACAAGGTCTCTTATTGGCGCGCAGTGCGCGTGAAGCTGCCTTGGCTAATGCTCGTACTGAGCAAGATGCCTTATTGCATCAATTACGCGAAGCTGATGAGGCTCGTATGCAGGTGGAGCGCGGCTTGCAGCCAATGCGTGACAAGGTAGTAGATTTGCAGTTGCGTGAACAGGCGGCACGTTTAAATTACGAACAATTTGCTACTTTATTGTCTGAGGCTGAAGCAGATTTAAGCGCACTAGAGGCAAGTTTTAGTGCTGACCTTAAGGTGAGTGTTCTGCAAAGCGAAGTGAATCGTTTAAATGCTGAAATCCAATCTTTGGGCCCAGTCAATATGGCTGCGCTAGATGAGTTGGCAAGTTCCCGTGAGCGCAAGCAATTTTTGGATGCACAGTCAGCAGACTTGAATGAAGCTATGCAAACCTTAACAGATGCTATTGCAAAAATTGATGCTGAGACTCGTGATCTGTTGCAGGGAACGTTTGATCAGGTCAATGGCCATTTTGGAAAACTCTTCCCCGAGTTATTTGGTGGTGGCCATGCAGAGTTGGTGATGACTGGTGAAGAGATTCTAGATGCTGGCGTGCAAGTGATGGCTCAGCCTCCTGGTAAGAAGAACAGCAGTATTTATTTACTTTCTGGTGGCGAGAAGGCTTTAACTGCTATTGCTCTAGTCTTTTCACTTTTCCTTCTGAATCCAGCGCCGTTTTGTTTGCTTGATGAGGTAGATGCACCATTGGATGATGCAAACACCTTGCGCTATTCCCAGATGGTTGCCAAAATGGCAGATAAGACACAGTTCGTATTTATCTCGCATAACAAGATCACTATGGAAATTGCCCATCAATTAATTGGCGTGACGATGCAAGAGCAGGGTGTATCCCGAATTGTTGCAGTCGACATCTCCTCTGCGGTTTCAATGGTGGAGGCCGCCTAAGTGTACTTAGAACAAATCATGACGATGCTGGGTTTGTCTGATTTGCAATTCGCTTTAGCTGTTATTGGCATTCTCATTTTGTTATTAGTTGCCATTTTTAATATTAAACATGCATATGCTCGTAAAAAGGCCCGGCAAGAGGGCGAGTACTCATCAGATGATCGCTTTGCTCGAGAGCCTACTTTTGGTCAGAGCCTTACTGATGCCGAATCTATAGAACGTTCTGAACCCTCGTTTGATGGCAGTCTTTATCAATCCAATTTGACACCTGAAAAGTTTGCAATTGATCCACGAATTGATTGTGTTATCACACTCCGATTTGATGAAGCGATTAGTGGTGCAGAAATTTTAGAAGAGGTATCAACCTGGACAGATTTAGGATCGCAATCTAGTGCGCGCTGGATGTGTGAGGGGCTAAATGCAGATGTTGATGCCGCAGAAACCTGGGAAGAGTTAGATCCTGAGGCCAAATATTCTGAGTTGCAATTGGCTATTCAGCTAGCAAGTCGCCGCGGGCCTATTGGTGTTCTGGAATTATCTGATTTTTGTTCTCGCGCCCAAGCTCTTGCTGAAACTTTGGGCTCTCAAATTGATATGCCTAGTGTTAGTACCATGCTTGAAAGTGCAAAAGAATTAGATGGAATGGCTGCCGACAGTGATATACAGCTCAGTATTAACATCCTTTTTGATGAGCCTTGCCCTTGGGGGAATTTCGATGCGCTAATGCGTCAACGTGGCTTTAAGTTAGCACGTAATGGCAGGCAATATGAGTACTACAGTAATGGCGTACTGATGTTTAGCAGTTCAGAGTTAGATCCGAATAGAACAGTGGCCCAATTAACTTTGTTACTAGACGTTCCATTAGTTGCACAAGATGAGCGCGCTTTTGAAAGAATGCTTGATGAGGGTATTGAAATAGCTCAGGTCGTTCATGGCCGTTTAGTGGATGACAATGGAATTAACTTGTCAGAAGCGGCTGTTATTAGTATTCGTCAACATCTTGATGTGCTTTATGCCAATCTTGAGAAGAGCGGCGTTCCCTCAGGCTCCTCTACAGCCAGCAGACTCTTTAGTTAGGAAATTACCTTGTCGTCTCAGAGTCCGGTCAACTTAGCGGATCGTTATGCCTATATACAGGCAGAGCTTGCTCGTCTTGAGCATGCCTACTACGTATTAGATAACCCTTTATTGCCAGATATTGAATACGATCGCCTCTATCGTGAGCTTGTGGAGATTGAAGCTAGTCATCCTGAGTGGGTGACTCCAGAGTCTTTATCTCAAAGGGTGGGTGGAGCTGCTTTAAAAGAGTTTGATTCAGTAATACATGAAGTGCCTATGCTATCGCTGAATAACGCATTTGAAGACCTTGACTTGATTGCATTTGACCGTCGATGTCGAGAAGCATTGCATATTGAAAAAGTAACTTATGCAGGCGAATTGAAATTTGATGGCTTGGCCATATCTCTCCGATATGAGGATGGCTCGTTAGTGCGTGCTGCTACACGGGGTGATGGGGCTAGTGGTGAGGATGTAACGGCAAATATCAAAACCATTCGCGCTATTCCACTCAAGTTAATTGGAAAAAATATTCCTAAGGTTTTAGAGGTGCGTGGAGAAGTCTTTATGTACCTTCATGATTTTCAGAGGATGAACCAACAGGCAGCAGCTCTCGGCGAAAAAGAATTTGCTAACCCACGCAATGCTGCAGCTGGAAGTTTGCGACAGTTAGACTCAAAAATCACTGCTAAAAGGCCACTCTCCTTTTTTGCTTATGGTCTAGGGGCTTTAGAACCT
This sequence comes from uncultured beta proteobacterium, assembly GCA_903944255.1. GTDB lineage: Bacteria > Pseudomonadota > Gammaproteobacteria > Burkholderiales > Burkholderiaceae > Polynucleobacter. The sequence continues at coordinate 3,076 of CAJARE010000328.1, read as the reverse complement.
CAATCATGGCTACCTAAAACCCATGAAGAATTACTCAATGCCTATGTAGAGATGGGATTGCCAGTTTGTACAGAGCGCAGAGTTCTTCACTCTGTGGCTGAAATTTTGGCTTTTTACAACGAGATTGGAGCCAAAAGAGATTCCTTGCCTTATGACATCGATGGGGTTGTTTATAAGGTCAATTCTTTTTCCGAGCAGACAAAATTAGGTTTTGTATCAAGGGCGCCTCGTTTTGCCTTGGCACATAAATACCCAGCGCAAGAAGCGCTCACCACTGTCTTGGGTATTGATGTCCAGGTGGGGCGGACGGGCGCGATTACTCCTGTAGCCAGATTGGCACCCGTCGAAGTTGGCGGGGTAACAGTGACCAATGCTACTTTACACAATGAAGATGAAGTTAGACGTAAGGATGTACGGGTTGGTGATACCGTTTCTGTTCGCAGAGCAGGCGATGTGATTCCAGAAGTAGTTTCAGTCATTAAAGATCGCAGGCCTACCAACACAGCAGAATTTGTAATGCCAACCAATTGCCCAGTATGCGATTCACATATTGAGCGTTTGGCCGATGAATCTGTAGCAAGGTGTAGTGGTGGCTTATTTTGTGGCGCTCAACGCAAACAAGCCTTGCTTCATTTTGCGCATAGAAGGGCTTTAGATATTGAGGGCTTGGGTGAGAAGATTGTTGATCAACTAGTTGATCAAAACTTGGTCAGAACCCCTGCAGATTTGTATCGCTTGGGTTTTACTGCATTAGCCAATTTAGATCGTATGGGAGATAAGTCAGCCGATAACCTGATTGCGGCGATTAACCAATCCAGAAATACTACCTTAGCTAGATTTATCTTTGCATTAGGCATTCGTCATGTTGGCGAAACCACTGCAAAGGATTTGGCAAATCATTACCAATCAGTGCATGCATTGATGGATGCAAATCTTGAAGATTTATTGACTGTTAAAGATGTTGGTCCAGTGGTTGCGGACTCGATTATCAGTTTTATGCAAGAGGCGCATAACCGCGAGGTGATTGAGCAACTCTTAGCTTCCGGTATGCAATTGGCCGTTGAAGAAAAAATGATCAGCGCTGCCATTGCAGGCAAGACCTTTGTCCTTACGGGGACTTTTCCGACGATGACGCGTGATGAGGCTAAGGATCTTTTAGAAAAAGCAGGCGCTAAAGTAGCTGGCTCTGTTTCTAAGAAGACAGATTATGTTGTCGCAGGTGCAGATGCAGGTAGTAAGCTAACTAAAGCTGAGGAGTTGGGTGTTCCAGTGATTGATGAAGCGGCTATGCTGAACTTATTGAAGTAAGGTAGCTTTTAGATGAATACATTACTTGATCAATTCTCAATGAACACAACTGCTTGGGCTCCTATGGGCCCTATTTCTAAGCAAGAAAAACAGGTGCGCATTGATCTAGCGACAGCCTATCAGTTAGCGTATCTAAAAAATTGGGATGACGGAATTTATACCCATATATCAGCTGCGATACCAGGTGAAGATGGTGCTTATTTGCTCAATCAGTTTGGGCTTCACTTCAATGAGATCACCCCACAAAATTTAGTGAAGGTTAATATTGATGGCCAGATATTGTCGGGTGATGGTCCGGTAAATCAGACGGGTTTTGCCATTCATGGTGCGGTACATGCGGCGAGGTCAGATGCGCATTGCGTATTCCATTTACATGTGGATTCTGTAATTGCTGTATCTGTCCAGAAAAAAGGACTATTACCAATATCTCAACATGCTTTGCGTTTCTACCGAGATATGGGCTACCACCCATACCAGGGCTTAGCACTTTCATCGCAAGAGCAGACCTCCTTAATTACAAACTTAGGAAATAAGAGGGCCATACTTTTGCATAATCATGGCAGCATTGTTTGCGGGGCTAGTATTCAACAAGCATTTTATTTAATGGATGTTCTAGATAAGGCCTGCAAAATTCAATTGCTAGCTGGGTCAACTGAGCACCTTATCATTCCGGATGATGAGGTATGCCAGTTAACATATAGGCAATTATGTAGTGATGGTGATCAAGAGGGCAAGTTAGAATGGCCCTCATATCAACGTATATTGATTAATTATTAGTCGGAGGTTAAGGTGCCAGTCATTCAAGTTCAATTATTTGAAGGTCGTACAGAGGATGTAAAGCGTGAGTATGCGAAAGCAATTACTGAGGCTGCTGTCAAAATTATGGGCTGCTCTGCAGAGTCTGTAGATGTGATTTATCACGATATTAAAAAATCAGATTGGGCTACTGCAGGTAAGTTATGGAGTGATTAGTAACTACTTGTAGACATTACCAAGATCCCAGTCGATTGGAGATTTTTTATTCAATTTGCTCCGAGGGAAGGCCTTTCCACCACTCTCCTTTGAATTGACCTTGCAACCAATCAATGCATTGAATCACTTTAGTAGGCACGTGTTTAGGGGATGAAAATACAGCATGAATTTCTTGGCTAGGCAGTAACCAATCTTCCATCACTGCTTCCAAAGCTTGATCTTGAATAGACTGGTGGGCTACATAGCAGGGTAGCGCCGCTAAGCCCATTCCCGCTCTGGCTGCTGCAAGAATGGAAGAAAGGTTATTGGAAATAAATGGCCCCTTAACCTCAACGATTTCAGTTTGATTTTGAGGATTCGTAAAACTCCATCGATGATCACTTTGTGCTGTTGTGTAGATGAGGGCGCGATGTTTTTTGATGTCTTGGGGCACTTTAGGCGCTGGATATTTCTGAAGATAATGGGGATTGGCAACCAATACCCAGGGATTCATACCAATAAACCGGGAGCCTAGCGAAGAGTCTGGCAGATTTCTCATCCGAATAGCTAAATCAACTCCTTGCTCTACTAAGTTAATGTAGCGATCATCCATACTCAAATCAACTTCTAACTCTGGATGATGTGACATGAATTCTAAGATGGAGGGCGTTAGCACGCGTCGCCCGAAAGCGACTGAAGAGCTGATAGTTAATTTGCCACGAACCTTAGATTGCATTAATGAGGCTAGATCATCAGCCTCATTAATTTCCTGAGAAATGAGCTTACATTTTTCGTAATAGAGCTTACCAATTTCCGT
>CAJARE010000327.1 GCA_903944255.1 uncultured beta proteobacterium | reverse complement strand
TGGCTAGCTGAACGCTACGATCGGTTTCCGCCTTTGCTGAGGAAAGGTTTTTTCTATTTACCTTGGCTTTGCTTGTTTCTGATTATCCTCAATTACTTCAACGTTTTTGACAGAAGTCCGACTGTTAAATTGGTGCAGGATCCTAACGTGGTTGTTGTCAATGAAGATCTACGCAAAATGATTGAAGATGGGACAGTAAAAGTCCTGCCATTTGTGGAAGAGCTTAGGGCGTCGGGTCGAATTGATTTCAATGAACTGAATTTGTCTCGCATTGGTGCAAATGTCACAGGTAGAGTTTCTGAGATTTTGGCCGTACCCGGTCAAATGGTGAAACAGGGTGATATTTTGGCAAAAATCACTTCGACTGAATTAACCCAATCTCAATTAGCATATTTGAAAGCAAAAAGCGCCAGCCAATTGGCGGACCAAGCATCTAATCGAGCCCGAATTCTTTATAAGGAAGATGTTATTGCATTGGCTGAATTGCAAAAAAGAGAGGCAGAGTCCAGTAGCGCTAAGGCCGAGTATCGCGCCGCTAATGATCAATTGCGAGTTCAGGGGATGGATCAAGCTAGCATTGACCGCCTTGCTAAATCAGGTGTGATTGAGTCTATTAATAATGTCATTGCTACTATTCCAGGTGAGATAGTAGAGCGAAAAATTAATAAAGGCCAAGTTGTTCAGCCAGCAGACGCATTGTTTACCGTCGCAGATCTGTCGACACTTTGGGCTATCTCTGAAGTGCCAGAAAGCAATTCCTACTTGATTCGTAAGGGGCAAAAAGCATCCTTGGTGATTCCAGCATTACGTAATCAAGAGATAGAGGGTACGGTTGCGCACGTCGATTCTATTGTCAATCCGCAGACGCGAACAGTCGTTGTGAGGATGGAGCTTCCCAATAAACAGGGGCAGATCAAGCCTGGAATGTTGGCAACAATGCTGATTGAGAGTCAACCCATTGATAAGTTAGTGGTTCCCTTAGCCGCCGTCATTCGTGAGGATAACCATGATCACGTTTATGTTCGGCAAGATGATGATGTCTATCGAATGGTAGCGGTTAAGCTTGGTCCAGAAGGCAGAGGTTTTAGGCCTGTTATTTCTGGTTTGAAAGAAGGTCAAGAAATCGTGATTGATGGCGCATATCACTTGAATACTGAGCGTAAGCGTCAGCTTAGTGGTGGGTAAAGCGAATGATTGAAAGGATTGTCCGCTTATCGCTTAAGCAACGTTTATTGGTTGTCATTATTGCTATTGTTTTATTCATCGCTGGGTTGCTGGCAACAAAAAGATTATCAGTAGACGCTTTCCCGGATGTTACTAATGTGCAAGTTCAGGTTGCAGCTGAAGCTCCTGGTAAATCACCTGAAGAAATAGAGCGCTTTGTCACGATCCCAATTGAATTAGGGATGACAGGCTTGCCTGGCTTGATAGAAATGCGTTCTTTAAATCGCAACGGCATTTCTATTATCACACTGGTATTTACAGAAAAAACCGATATTTATTTTGCACGCCAAATCGTCACCGAGCGCTTGATAGAAGTTGCTTCAAAGATGCCTGTTGGTATTACTCCTGTATTGGCACCCCCATCCACTGGTTTGGGTGAGGTTTATCAGTACACCCTAGATCATCCCTCTGATCGGCATAGAGAGCTGACTGTGGATGAGCTTTCAGAGCGGCGCGCTGTACAAGATTGGATTGTTCGGCCAATGCTGCGATCCATTCCAGGTGTAGCAGAAATTAATACTCAAGGTGGATATGCAAGAGAGTATCAAGTACTCGTTAATCCTGAGCGCTTACGTCATTACCAAATTAGCTTAAATGAAGTTTATCAAGCACTTGCCAGAAATAATGCTAACTCTGGTGGTGGTCAATTGCCAACCTACGCAGAGCGCTATTTGATCCGAGGGCTTGGTTTGATAACCAAACCAGAAGATATAGACAAAATTATCTTAAAAGAAGTTAAAGGCATCCCGGTCTATATCAAAAATGTCGCCGAGGTCACGATTGGTAACGAAATTAGGCAGGGAGCAGCGATTAAAAATGGCTATACGGAGAGTGTAGCGGGCATCATACAAATGATTCGTGGTGGCAATGCTAGGGATGTAGTCAATCGTATTAAGCTCAAAGTGGCTGAAATTAATGATAGAAAATTATTGCCAGATGGACTGCAGATCGTCCCCTTTTACGATCGTACGGATTTAGTGAATGCGGCCATGTTCAATGTGGCAAAAGTATTAATTGAAGGCATCATTCTGGTGATTATTTTGCTCTTCTTGTTTTTAGGGGATGTGAGATCGTCCTTGATCGTAGTGGCGACCTTAATACTGACACCCTTGCTCACTTTCTTAGTGATGAATCGTTATGGTATTTCTGCGAATTTAATGTCATTAGGGGGTCTTGCTATTGCGATTGGCATTATGGTGGACGGTTCAGTCGTCGTTGTTGAGAACACCTTCGCTAAGTTGGGTGAACGATTAAAGGCTGGTGAGTCAAAGAATCGTATTATTTTGGAGGCAGCTACTGAGGTCGGCAAGCCAGTTCTTTTCGGTATCGGGATCATCATTTTGGTATTTATGCCCTTACTGTCGCTCGAGGGCATGGAGGGCAAGATGTTTGCTCCTATGGCAATCACCATCGCGATTGCCTTGGCAATCTCACTCATCTTATCGTTTACTTTGTCTCCCGTATTGTGTTCATATATTCTGAAAGGTGGGAGTGAGGACGATACTAAAGCTGTTAAAAAATTACGCTCATATTACGAGCCCTGGTTGCACTGGTGTCTTGCCAATCCTAAATTAGTTGTTAAACGATCCTTAATTGCTTTAGGTTTGAGCTTAATTGGATTTGTATTTTTAGGTAAATCGTTTATCCCAGTAATGCAAGAAGGATCTATTACACCTGTCATTGTTCGTGCTCCGAATATTTCTTTAGACGAGTCCATCAAACTAGAGTTTGAAGCAATCAAGCGGATCATGACTATTCCTGGAGTTCAAATGGCAGTCTCCCGCTTGGGTAAAGGGGAGTCCCCAGCTGATCCAGGACAGCCTAATGAATCAGACCCAATCGTCACTCTCAAGCCTTTAGGTGATCGAGACCAAAGTCAAGAAGAAATCGCGCAGCAGATTCGTGAAAAACTCAAAACACTACCGGGTATTGAGTTAGCCATCTCTCAGCCAATTGCAGCACGAGTTGACGAGATGGTTTCGGGGGTACGTTCGCAAGTAGCGGTCAAGATTTTTGGTGAAGATCTCGCTGTCTTGCAAAAACTGGGATCACAGATTGGCCAAACCCTCATCAAGATGAAAGGTAGTAATGACTTGCGGATTGAGCAAGCCTCGGGCCAAAACTATTTGAACATCAAAATAGATCGGGATGCTATCGCGCGCTATGGCATTAATGTATCGGATGTCAATGAGGTCATTGAGACTGCGATTGGCGGTAAACAAGCCAGCACAGTATATGAAGGCGAGAGACGCTTTCCATTAGTGCTGCGTTACCCAGCCTCCTATCGAAACAAAATTGATGCGATCGAAAATATTATTTTGCATTCACCTAATGGAGCCCAAGTGCTATTACGAGATTTGGCAGAAATAAAGCTGGTAGAGGGCCCAGCACAAATATCACGTGAATCCGGCAAACGCCGCTTAGTGGTGGGAGTCAATGTGGAGGGGCGAGATTTGGGAGGCTTCGTGAAGGAGGCTCAAGATCTGATAGCGAAGAATGTTGAATTGCCTCAAGGCTATACCCTGCAGTGGGGTGGTCAATTTGAGAATATGGAAAGGGCCATGGCAAAGCTGATGATTATCATCCCGCTCACCATCCTAGCTATTTTCTTTTTATTATTTATGTTGTTTAAATCGCTTCGTTTAGCTAGTCTTATTATTTTGGTATTACCATTTGCATCTATTGGCGGTGTATTTGGATTGTTTATTACCGGCGAGTATTTATCTGTCCCTGCCGCGGTTGGGTTTATTAATTTATGGGGAATTGCAGTGCTCAATGGAGTGGTATTGATTTCATTTATTAAGCAATTGCGCGAAGATGGATATAGTATGGAAGAGGCTTTATTACATGGGTGCGGACATCGATTTAGGCCGGTTATGATGACAGCATCCGTGGCGATGCTGGCGCTAGTGCCTATGCTATTTTCTGGTGGTCCTGGCTCTGAAGTAACTCGTCCACTTGCGGCTGTAGTCATTGCAGGTTTGGTGACCTCGACAGCCTTAACGCTTCTGGTATTACCGGTACTATATAGATGGTTTGAAGATAAGGAGACAGAAGCATGATGGAAGTTAAGGCAGTAGTTCGCCCCAATAAATTATCAGCTTTGAGAGTGGCATTATTAGAAATGCCAGAGTTTCCTGGCATGACCGTTTCTAAAGTAGAGGGTTGCAGCGCACCTTCTAAAGTCAATAAAGCGAATATTAAAGACGAACTGACAGATTACTCTGCAAAAGTGCGCCTAGAGATTATTTGTAATGCAGAAATTGCTGGTGCCATCATGGAAAAGATTGTGTCAGTTTGTCAGACTGGCCAGATTGGAGATGGCGTAGTTTGGTGCACCCCAGTACCTAAAGCTTTCTTTATTGCTAAATCTACTGGTTCATAGAACATTTTATTAGATTCTAGGGCTAGGGTAGTGTTGATGTGAAACGTATTGACCATTTTGATTTACCTTGACTAGCACCATATCACCAACGCTGACAGCTTTGCCAGTAAAAGCTTGAATGTTGACATGATGTGTAACGAGAATGAGCGGTGTTTTTGATCCTGAGCCCAGTCTTGTTTTGATGAGCTTTTCTAAATTTCTAGTTTGCTGTTTTTCAAGACTCCAATCATCAAAAAAAGATCCTAATTCAGGAACGCTAGTAACTGAACCTAAATTGAGCAAGCTCGCTGTATCAAGACATCTACACCAGGGGCTACTCAAAACTCTTGCCGAAGTAACACCTTGGTTTTTTAACCATTGACCTATGAGCCCAGATTGTTTTTTCCCAAGCTCACCTAAATTGCGTTGGGTAGAGCATTGATTGAGTTGATAGCCGGGAGGATCTCCAATGCCTGGCGCATCGGCGTGTCGCATCATTAGTACGTGCTGACCATCAGTCAAATCCTTTGCCAGATCTGCCAATGCAAGGTTGGTGCTCAGGGTGCCAAATAGGCCTACTATTAGTAGGGTAATTGTTTTGATTAATTTCATAAGTTGATTCAGTTAGTTAGGTGAAGTGTATTCAAGATCGCCAGAGTTTGCCAAGTTCAATTTGGTATTGCGGGCTCTAAAGCGAAAGACTTTAATTTGTGCCAAACTGAAATAGTAATTTTTCAGATTGATTAACTCAGGAGTGCTAAATGTATATTGGTCGAAAGCAATTATTGATCGGACTATCCACGGTAAGCATGCTGTCTCTAGTGGCATGTCAGTCAATGGAGCAAGGCACAGGTCAAAAAGCGAGCGCCACATTAGACTCTAGATCAGGATCACATACAAAAGGAGAGGTTAATTTTGTTTGGCAGGGGCATGATGTATTGGTTAGTGGAAAATTTTCTGGCTTGAAGCCTAACTCCGAGCATGGATTTCATGTTCATGAAAAAGGTGACTGCTCTGCTCCAGACGCTACTAGTGCGGGCGGCCACTTTAATCCCGATGCAAAAGATCACGGTATGCCAAATAGTAGTATGAGCCATGCTGGTGATATGCCAAACATCAAATCAGATGCCAGCGGTAATGCGACCTATACAGCTAAATTACATGGTTTTGCTGTGAACAATGGACCAAAAGGAATAGTTGGACGCTCTGTAGTGGTTCACCGAGATCCAGATGATTACAAGTCACAGCCAGCAGGCAACTCAGGACCACGTATTGCATGTGGATTAATTAAGTAATTTTAGGATTGAATGAATGACTTCACCAGATAAACGTTGCTGTGGGTCTGGCGTTTGTATTATTGATGGCGCTGGACAATGTTGGTGTGGTCAGGTTTGGGATGGCGAAAAGATGTCCGCCCCTAGCTTGACTATCCCGTCATCTATTAATTCAACTCCAGAGCCTGAGGTTAAAAAGATAGAGTCTTAGCCTTATTAAACTCTAGCATCAGTGATGTGAAATGATTCCATGAAATCTTGGCAAATGAGAAGAAACTGCGCGCTGACACCAAAGCAGCTCTTAAAGTTTTACATTGCCCTTGTATGTTTATCGATTGCTGTGGCAAGCGGATTTTTATTGGCTGGGATATGGGTTATCCCCGTCTTTACTGCTTTGGAATTAACGGCGGTCACCCTTGGTTTTTTAATCTATTCCAGGCATGCGCTTGATTATGAAGCGATTGAGATTATCGATCGACGACTGATTGTTCGAAAATTTATAGGGTACAAAGAATCTGTATATGAATTTAATACGCAATGGGCCCAAATTGAAGCTCCGGTTGCTGGGCAAAAAGTATTCTTTATTAGCCAATCTAATCAGAGAGTCGAGCTAGGTCAGTTTTTACGATTAGAACAACAACTACCGCTAATTTCCTCGGTGCGAACCTATTTGGGTTGATATCTCGAATGGGTTAACTCTATTAGGCATTATCAATGATCCCCATTTTGTATTCTTATCGTAGATGTCCTTATGCCATGAGAGCTCGTATGGCCTTGAAATACTCGGGTATACAAGTTGAGCATAGAGAGATAGTGTTACGAAATAAGCCGCAATCGATGTTAACAGCATCACCTAAAGGAACTGTTCCTGTGTTGTGTGCTGATGGCATCGTCCTAGAGCAAAGTTTAGATATCATGCGCTGGGCATTAGCGCAGTCTGATCCGGATGGTTGGAGTGCGGTTGATGAGTCGACATCTCAAAGTTGGATAGAAAAAAATGATGGCCCTTTTAAAACCATGCTAGATCAATACAAATATCCAAATCGATATCCTGATCTAAATCAAGAGGTGCTTTTGGGCGAGGCATCAGCACTAATGCTAAAGCCGATGGAAGCATCTTTGCAGTCAAGTCAGTATTTACTGGGGAATCAGATATCTTGGGTGGATGTAGCCATCTTTCCTTTTATTAGGCAGTTTTCTATGGTCAATCCTCAACGTTTCAATGAATTACCATTTGACTCTACAAGAAGATGGCTCAATCAACACCTTGACTCTGAGTTATTTCAGTCAGTAATGCATAAACACCCAATTTGGATGGATTAGCTTGAAAAAGGTAGTCCTAAATCCATCAGAAAGGGGATGGAGAGATGCCCTATCCATTGAGCTATAAGCTTATCTGGTTACAGTACTTGTATTATGTTGACTCAATACATATAAAGATAAATTCATGACTCAAGAGCATCGAATTGTAATCGTTGGAGGCGGTGCTGGTGGTCTAGAGCTCGCTACTAAACTCGGTGATCGTTTTGGTTCCCGTAAAAATACATCTAAAAAAGTATCGGTTATCTTAGTTGATAAGAATCGTACCCATTTATGGAAGCCCAAATTACATGAGGTAGCTGCGGGCTCTATGGATCTTGCTGATCAAGAGCTGGACTACATTGCACAGGCACACTGGCATCATTTTAGCTTTCGACTAGGTGAGCTCACAGGGATCGATAGAGAAAAGCGTCAAATTCAGGTAGCTCCTTTTTACGATGACTCAGGTGAATTAGTTACTCCACAGCAAACTATTCACTACGACACTTTAATTATTTCTATTGGCAGCCTAACGAATGATTTTGGAACCCCAGGTGTTGAACAATATGCGCAAAGGCTTGAATCTCTTGCGGATGCAAAACACTTTCATTTGCGCTTAATTAATGCTTGTTTAAGAGCCCAGGTTCAAACTCAGCCTTTAGCTCCCCATCAATTACAGGTTGTCATTATTGGAGCTGGAGCTACGGGAGTGGAGTTGGCTGCAGAATTACATCGCACTACGCGTGCCATTATTTCTTTCGGAATGGATAGGGTTGATCCTGAGAAAGATTTAAAAGTCATTTTAATTGAGGCTGCCCCCAAAATATTACCCGCGCTTTCTACCAGAATCTCCAATGCTGCTGAAAAATTACTGGTGGACCTTGGGGTTGAGGTTATGACCAGTGCTAAGGTACAGAAAATACAAGCCAATCGAGTTTTTTTAGATAACGGTGTAGAAATTCCTGCCGAGTTAATTGTTTGGGCTGCTGGCGTCAAGGCGCCAGACTTTCTCAGTGGAATTGGCGGATTAGAGACCAACCATGTCAATCAATTGTTGGTATTGCCCACTTTACAAAGTACTCGTGATCCCCGGATTTTTGCAATGGGAGATTGTGCTGCTTGCCCTTGGCCTGAAGCCAATAATGGCAAAGGTGGCATTGTTCCCCCGAGGGCTCAAGCAGCCCATCAACAGTCTTCTCATCTCTTTTCTCAAATCAATCAGATTATTGAAGGTAAAACACTGAAGCCTTATCAATACCGTGATTTTGGATCCCTAGTATCTTTAGGTGAATACAGTAGCGTGGGCAGCATGATGGGGGGATTGATTGGCGGCAGTCTGATGGTGGAAGGGCTATTTGCAAAGCTCATGTACATCAGTCTATATAAACTGCATCAACTGGCTCTTCATGGCTGGGTTAAGGTATTTCTTGATACCGTCAGTCGTTTAATTCATCGCAGAACGCATTCTATCGTTAAGCTTCATTAGCTTCAGCGAATACTTTTTTAAGAGAGTAAGATTTAAGTATCTATTCATCATTGAGGGGCTATCGAGTGAGCCACTACAAACCTATTAATTTCTCTGACAGAGTGGCACTTTCATTTACGAAAAGCATGCGCTTTTTTGCAGATACTTTTTTCCAAAAAAGGTATGGTCATCGTGCTGTAGTGCTTGAAACCGTTGCAGGCGTTCCCGGCATGGTCTCTGGTATGTGGATGCATCTAACTAGTTTGCGAAAGATGCAAACAGGTTATGGCCCTAAGATACGTACGTTATTGGATGAGGCAGAAAATGAAAGAATGCACCTAATGACTTTCATTGAGATTGCTAAGCCAAATGCATTTGAGCGCTTTTTGGTTTTGATTGCACAGGCAATATTCTGGAATGTGTTCTTTGTAATATATGTTTTTTTCCCACGCACAGCCCACCGAATTGTTGGCTATTTCGAAGAGGAGGCAGTGTATTCCTATACAGAATACTTACGAGAAATTGATGAGGGAAGATTGCCTAATATTGCTGCACCTCAAATTGCGATCGACTATTGGAAGCTTTCTGCAGATGCCACATTAAGGGATGTCGTGATCGCTGTCCGGGAGGATGAGGCTAAACATCGTGACGTCAATCATCGGTTTGCCGCTGAATATGACCAGTAGTATTAGAAGCTGATACTATTTTTGTTGATGGCGAGTAATTTATCTGAAGATTAGAAGCATGCTAGTCATTGCAATTAATACATAGAGAAATAAGTAAATCTTGATATCCTTGAAAACAATTTCTCGCGCAATTTTTTTGTACTTCAAGAGATAAAGGTGATAGATGATCGGTGAAATTAATATCACGCTGAACTCAATGATGAGTTCTATTTTTTCACCTGTCATCTATTTAATCAATTTGTTTTTTGAGAATACTAAAAAAGCAGCGGATATGATTCCTATGGAAAAGAGTAAAAAAGATCCCGTTTTCATAAACACAATAAAGCCTATTAGTACTAAGCCAAATGCGAATAATCCCAATTTATTTCTAGACATTTAATAAGCTCCTAAAAAATTGAATCTGATCCACATCTTGTAAATCATAACTTAGACATTCATTTTTAGGCCATTAGATTTATTTTTAATTCAAGAATGCCCTTTGCTTAAGCAGAATTTTTTGAGAGAATAGTGGAATATTGTATGTTTAAGCACTGGATATTGACTTGAGCTAATCCCCCTAAGTACTCTACGGCTTTTGTGACAGGAACAAAGCTATAAAGTTCGTTAAGATTGATGTATGAACGAAGACAAACAAACCTACCTAGATAAAAAATTGCGCCCATTACCACGTTGGATATTTATGTCCCGTTGGTTACAAGCGCCACTATATATTGGCCTCATCGTTGCCCAGGGTGTCTATGTTTGGCAGTTCTGGGTTGAGCTTTACCATCTAATTACCATGATGGCTAATAAGAACATGACTGAAACAGCATTAATGCTGGTTGTCTTGGGTTTAATAGATGTAGTGATGATCTCGAACTTGTTGGTGATGGTCATTGTTGGTGGTTGGGAGACCTTTGTTTCGCGTTTAGAGTTGCAAAACCATCCTGATCAGCCTGAGTGGTTGTCTCATGTGAATGCCGGTGTGCTCAAGGTGAAGCTAGCAACAGCCATTATTGGTATTTCATCAATTCATTTGCTAAAGACCTTTATTAATGCGGCATCCTATGATGAGAAGACATTGATGTGGCAGACCCTCATCCATGTCACTTTTGTGTTGTCTGCTCTTGCGATTGCCTATACCGAAAAAATAGTCACCTCAGCTCATAAACAACATTGAGAATGAGTTCATCAAAAACTGAATGACGTCAAACCCTTGTTTTGAATGCGGCCAATGTTGCCAACATTTTCGGGTGAGTTTTTATCACGGTGAAATAGAGGGTAATGGCACCGGCATTGTCCCAGCAGAACTCACAACTAAGATCACAGCACATCTTGCTTGCATGAAAGGCACAGAAAAGGGCGGTGCACCTTGCACAGCCTTAAGGCACACTAAGGAGGATGGATATCGTTGTTCTATTTATGAACATCGTCCCAGTCCTTGTCGAGAATTTAATATTATTAATGACGATGGATCACTCAATGTCGATTGTCAGAGACTTCAAGAGGTCGCTAAGCAAAAAAGACTCAATTAATTTCTATTGTTAGTCTGAGACGATTGTCAGTTACTGATCCGTAAATTGAAGTTTGGCTAAACGGGCATATAGACCACTGCGCAAGATCAAATCAGCATGAGTTCCTGTTTCGATGATCTGTCTGTTTTCAAGAACCAGAATTTTGTCAGCTTGCTTTACTGTAGAGAGTCGATGCGCAATCACAATGGTAGTGCGATGATCCATGGCGGCCTCAAGAGCTTGCTGAACCAGCGCTTCAGATTCAGCATCTAAGGCACTCGTGGCTTCATCAAGCAGTAGAAGGGCTGGATTTTTTAATAAGACTCTAGCTATGGCAATGCGCTGTTTTTGTCCGCCCGATAAGCGGATGCCGCGATCACCCAAAAAGCTTTGGTAGCCTTCGGGCAATTTGGAGATAAATTCATCAGCGATTGCTAGGCGAGCTGCAGCGAACACCTCTTCATCAGTAGCATCCATTCTTCCAAAACGAATATTTTCCATGGCGTTATCAGAAAAAATCACAATGTCCTGCGGAACGACGCCAATCATCTTTCGTAAAGCTTCAAGCTCAAGGTCGCAAATATTGATGCCATTAAATAAGATAGACCCGCTTATCGGATCATAGAAGCGCTGCAATAGCTGAAAGAGCGTAGTCTTACCAGCACCTGAAGGGCCTACTAGGGCAATTCTTTCGCCTGGTTTAATGTTGAAAGAGATATTGGATAAGACGCTATTTTGATTAGACGGATAGTGAAAATATAGATTTTGTACTTCTACGCCAATGCCGTTGGCATTGACCTGAGGAATGGATTTCACAATTGCTACCGTTTGAATAGAGGATTGCACATTGAGAAGCTCTAAAAGACGGTCGCTGGCACCAATTGCTCTTTGGGTATCGCCTATCACTTCAGAAATGCCAGCTATAGCACCTGCAACAATCACGGCATACAAAATAAATTGAGATAGCTCCCCAGCGCTAATCTGATTGTCCATGACTCTGTAAGCACCAAGCCAGAGAACCAAAATAATACTAGTAAAGCCAAATAAAATAGCAACAAAGGTGAGTAAAGACCTTGCTCGTGTTCTATTAATGGCAGCATCAAGAGCAATGTGAATCGATTGATTAAATCGATTAATTTCTATTTTTTCATTTGTGAATGATTGAATCGTAGGGATCGCATTTAGTTTTTCTCCTGCTAAAGCAGAGGCATTGGCAATCTTATCTTGTGAATTTCGGGAGAGCTTTCTCACTCGTCTACCCATGATCATGGTGGGAATAATTGTGATGAGCAGTGTGGCAAAGATGAGCACAGATAAATCTGGACTAGTAATGAACATCATGACTAGGCCACCCATCAGTAAAAGAATATTTCTGATTGCCATTGAGACGCTGGTACCAATTAATGTTTGAATCACAACCGTATCTGTATTGAGGCGCGATAATATTTCGCCGCTGTGAGTAGATTCAAAGAATTCAGGACTTTGTTTAATAACGTGGCTATAGACTTTTGAGCGAATATCGGTCGTAATTTTTTCGCCTAACCATGAGACCATATAAAAACGTAGAGATGTTCCTAATGCGACTAGGCAGGCAACAATAAATAAGGTTAAAAAAGTAGTATTGATTTGGTTACCGCTGTTAGCGTTAAACCCCAAATCGATGATTTGCCTAAAAGAGAGCGGGACAGCTAATGTCGCGCTTGCAGCGAGTACTAGGCTAAAGATTGCCAATACAAATTGCTTTTTATATGGCTTTAAAAAAGGAAGAAGCGCTGCTAAGGTATGAAACCCACGGGGATTGGTCTTGCTGCTCTGGTTAGTCATTGAAGAATCCCTAATAATTATCTATGATAGTTCACTTCGATTAGATTTGTATTTTTAGCGATATCAGGAACATGACAGACGAAAGCCCCGTGATTCATAAAGAGCCCATGTATAAGAGAAGTCCCTGGCTACCTCGCGGTGAAGTGCGTAAGATTATTTTGCTTGTGCTGCTTATATTGGGGGGCTATGGATCTACTCGACATTGGTCTTTTATTCCCTTACTACTTATTTCGATTATTGCGCTCTCGCCAAAGGTATTGTTAGCTACTGCCTATTACTACGGACGATCAGCACTATTTCTTGGTCAGTGGTTTAGTAAATGAGTAGTCAATACATCATCAGTAAATATTTGAATTAGGCCATATTCCTTGCCTAACTATTTCTGTCTATGAAGATCTTTTTGACCGGAGCCAGCGGTTTTGTGGGAAGTCATTTGCTCCAGTCTCTGAGCGCTGCAGGACATGAGATCCTATGCCACTTACGCTCCCCAGACGCGTTTCAAATAAAACCCCATCAAAATCTTGAAATTTGGTCAGGTGACCTGAACGATATATCAAGTCTATCGAAGAGACTTCAGGGTTTTCATGTTGTTATTCATTGCGCAGCAGAGATGAAACTCTGGGATTCAGAAAAAGCTCTATATGAGACTAATGTTCTCATGACAAAAAATATTTTAGAGTCAGCAAAGTGCTCAGGCATTCAGCAGTTTATTTTTATAAGCGATGCTTCGATTGCTAAAAATCCATTGAGTCAAAATTTGAATGTTTCGGAGTTTAGGCCCCTGCCATCTATACAAGACTTTCCCTATAGTTATAGCAAGTATCAGGCGGAACAATTGGTTCTTAATGCTGGAGACGAAATGTTCCGAACTATTAGTCTTAGGCCGGCATCTATTTGGGGTAGGGGCGATTTAGTAGATCGGCTTTTAGGTGAGGCCTCCAACCTAAATCAGTTTGGCTGGTTTGCTAAAGGGGATTACCCCTTTTCAACTTGCTATATTAAAAATCTTTGCGAAGCGGTCAACAAAGCTTTGCTATCAAAATCGACCCAGGAAAGTTTTTTTATTAGTGATGGCCAGGCTATTCAATTTAGGAAATGGATGACCATGAGACTCAATGCAGGTCATTACAAGGTTCCAGCCTTATCAATTCCTCGTTCGTTTGCTCGGCCCTTAGCTCGTTTTACAGAGAATGGTTGGAAATACTTGCCACTTCGTGGAGAGCCTCCCTTGATAAGAGAGATGGTCCATTTAATGGCGCATCCTTTTTCTGTCTCTATTCAGAAGGCTAAAGATCAATTGGCCTATGAGCCACTCTATAGCTTAGAAGAGGGCATGCTTGAAATACAGAAACCAGCTCATTTATAAAGGGTTTACCCTAGTTATCTTGACTGGACCTATTCCGAGGTTTAAAGTTTTTACCAATAAGTGAGTAATGAATAGTGGATGTTCTTAAATATAAAAGAGATAAACCTTGAAAGGATGGGACATGTTTAAATTTCATGATGTGAGAGATCAGATTTCTAAAATTGCAGGATTTTGCGGGATGGTGATCAGTATTACCGTTGCCTTTTACCTGATCTTTCCTGCGGGTCAGACCCAATCCAAATTTGCCATGTTGTTAGTTTCATTCGGGATTGCAATTGCACTGAGCGTTCTGACGTTCAAGGCATTACTGAAATCGCAGCGATAGACTAAAGTAATGAACGAATAAAAGCCCCACTCTTAGTAAGGATTTGGGGCTTTTTATTTAGGACAAAAAAATACTTCAACCCTTAATTTAGGTTTAATTGATGGGTGTAAACACTTATATCTAAAACCCTTCAAGAGGCTTTTACTAAGATATCTATTGATTAGCGTTTGATTGCATGATTACTTTTTATTGCTGTGCCACCCCTTCTGAAATTGGTTTAATCATTCACCGTTTCAATTCCCAATTCAATTTTTACACTAAAGCCTGAGGTAACAATTGAATTCCGTGGTCCAAGAAGTGAAAATAGATTTCCAGCCCCTAAAGGAGCGTGGTCAAAGAGAGGTTTTCTGTGGCCTAACTGGGATTATCTGGTTGCACCGAAAAATTCAAGATGCATTTTTCCTGGTGGTCGGCTCGCGTACCTGCGCACATTTGATTCAATCTGCTGCAGGGGTAATGATTTTTGCAGAACCACGATTTGCAACGGCAATTATTGATGATCGAGATTTGGCTGGTCTAGCAGATGCCAATGATGAGCTAGACAAAGTAGTGAAGCAGTTACTAGATCGTCGTCCTGATATCAAGCTCCTATTCTTAGTCGGCTCTTGTCCCTCAGAAGTCATTAAGTTAGATCTATCTAGAGCAGCGCAACGCTTGGGTAAAACTTTTGCACCGAATGTCCGCATTCTCAATTATTCCGGCAGCGGTATTGAAACAACCTTTACCCAAGGGGAAGATGCTTGTTTGGCAGCGCTCGCACAAGATTTACCTAAACCTAATAACTCCGACGAAGTTGAATTATTAGTGGTTGGTTGTTTGGCTGATGTTGTCGAAGATCAATTTAGTCGCATCTTCAAAGATCTAGGCCTGAAGTCCTTTGCTTTTTTCCCGCCGCGTGAATCTACGCAGAGAATCGTGGTTGGTCCAAAGACTAAATATTTATTGGCCCAGCCGTTTCTGACTGATACTGCAAGGTTCTTGGAGAATATGGGCGCCCAAAGAATTGCCGCACCTTTCCCGCTAGGAGTAGAAGGTACGGAAAAATGGTTCTTAGCCGCAGCAAGAGAATTGGGCGTATCTAACGATGTCTTTGAAAAAGTCATTGCTCCACAAAGGGATCGCGCTAATAAATCTCTTGAACCACATCGAGAAATATTAAAAGGCAAATCCATTTTCTTTTTCCCTGATTCCCAGCTAGAAATACCACTGGCTCGTTATTTAAATAGAGAGCTGGGTATGAATTTGATGGAAGTTGGCGTTCCGTATCTACATCGTCAGCATATGGCAGAAGAATTAGCCATGTTAGACCCCAAAACGCAATTGTCTGAAGGTCAAAATGTAGAGAATCAATTGGATCGTTGTCGTGCTCAACAGCCCGATATGGTTGTATGTGGACTGGGCTTAGCCAATCCACTGGAAGCAGAAGGCTTTACAACAAAATGGTCGATTGAACTTGTCTTCACTCCTATTCAAGGGTTCAATCAAGCGGCCGATCTGGCAGAATTATTTGCTCGCCCTTTGACTAGAAAAAGTAAGCTCATGATGGTAGAGGAAGTATGAAGTTAACGCTCTGGACCTATGAAGGGCCACCCCACGTTGGAGCAATGAGAATCGCTACGGCAATGGAGAAGGTTCATTACGTTCTTCACGCTCCGCAAGGAGATACTTATGCAGATCTCCTTTTCACCATGATTGAGCGGATGAAAAAGAGACCGCCGGTAACTTACACCACTTTTCAGGCGCGTGATTTAGGTAGCGATACTGCTGAGTTATTTAAAGACGCTGCTAGATCAGCTTATGCCCGTTTTAAACCTGATTTATTAATGGTGGGTGCTTCCTGTACTGCAGAGCTCATTCAAGATGATCCAGGTG
Organism: uncultured beta proteobacterium; assembly: GCA_903944255.1. Classification (GTDB taxonomy): domain Bacteria; phylum Pseudomonadota; class Gammaproteobacteria; order Burkholderiales; family Burkholderiaceae; genus Polynucleobacter. Next base: position 4,134 of record CAJARE010000327.1, on the reverse strand, counting down.
GATTAGCTGCTGCTCTAGATTTGCCAGTCCCCATTTTGCCGCTTGAATTACCGGCATATCAAAAGAAAGAGAATTGGGGAGCAGCAGAAACTTTTTATCAGATGGTGCGTTTGCTAGGCCAGCAATTTATTTTGGCACCAGGTCAAACACGCCCTGCAAGAAAGCCAGATGCAAAGCCAACTTGTAATATTTTAGGCCCCACTGCTTTGGGATTTCGCCATCGTGATGACGTTGAAGAAATTTCGCGCTTATTACGTGAATTGGGTATTGAGGTAAACGTAGTTGCTCCACTAGGTGCTAACCCAGCAGATATTGCACGTTTGCATGAGGCAGACTTTAATGTCAATTTGTACCCCGAGACAGCCAATACTGCAGCAACTTGGATGACTAGGAATTTTGGTCAGCCCTCTACAAAAGCGATTCCGATTGGATTTAAAGGTACTCAAGCTTTTATCACTGAAGTCTGTCAATTGGCAGGCATTGAATGCGATGTCCAAAAATTCAGCCAATCCTCTAAAGCGCGTTGGTATGCTTTATCGGTGGACTCAACCTATCTAACTAACAAAAGAGTCTTTATTTTTGGTGATGCTACCCATGCGATTGCAGCAGCCAAAGTAGCGGCGCATGAAATGGGCTTTAAAGTAGTTGGACTGGGAACCTATAGCCGCGAACTAGCTCGTGAAGTACGTGAGACTGCTGAGCAATTAGGTCTTGAAGCAATGATTACCGATGATTACCTAGAGGTTGAAGCAAGGATTGCAGAGCTTCAGCCTGAATTAATCCTCGGTACGCAGATGGAGCGTCATATCGCTAAACGTTTGCAGATTCCTTGTGCAGTGATTTCATCACCAGTGCACGTGCAGGATTTTCCCGCGCGCTATTCCCCGCAAATGGGTTTTGAGGGTGCCTGCGTTTTATTTGATTCCTGGGTGCATCCATTGATGATGGGCTTAGAAGAGCATTTAATTGGAATGTTTAGGGGTGACTTTGAGTTTCATGAAGGTGCTATGCCATCGCATCTTGGTCATGCCTCAACTCCTATCAAGGTTGATGTAGAACAGCTTCCTGCTAATATAAAGCCAGCGAATGGGGTCCCCTCATGGGAAACTGACGCAGAAAAAGAACTTAATAAAATTCCGTTTTTTGTCAGAGGCAAAGCTAGGCGAAATACAGAGCGATATGCAGCAGAGCAGGGCCTTTTAAGTATCACGTTGGAAACTTTGTATGATGCAAAGGCACACTTTAAAAGTTAAATCATGACATCAGGTCAAAAATAGCAAAGGCAATCAAAAATGAAAGCAATCAACATACCAATTTCAGATGCTCGTAGTGCGCCACCGGATGGCGAGGGTAGCCTGCAAGTTCAGCTTGATCCCAACTTGAAAATTGGCAAGGCTAAGGTATTTGCAATTTATGGCAAAGGCGGTATTGGTAAGAGTACCACCTCATCTAACTTGTCAGTCGCTTTTTCTAAATTAGGGAAACGGGTAATACAGATTGGTTGCGATCCTAAACATGACTCGACATTTACTCTGACAAAAAAACTCATGCCTACGGTAATTGATGTGCTTGAGAAAGTAGACTTTCATTCTGAAGAATTACGCGTTGAAGACTTTGTGTATGAAGGCTATAACGGTGTGATGTGTGTTGAAGCAGGCGGCCCTCCAGCTGGAACGGGTTGTGGCGGCTATGTGGTTGGTCAAACCGTGAAACTCCTTAAAGAACATCATTTGCTGGACGATACTGATGTCGTGATTTTTGACGTTTTGGGTGACGTCGTTTGCGGTGGCTTTGCTGCACCGCTTCAACATGCGGATCGTGCCTTGATTGTTACCGCTAATGACTTTGACTCTATTTTTGCGATGAATCGAATTATTCAAGCAATTGGTGCAAAGGCAAAAAACTATAACGTTCGATTAGGAGGTGTAATTGCTAATCGTAGTAAAGATACTGATCAAATCGACAAATTTAATGAACAAGTAGGACTAAAGACGATGGCTCACTTTCCTGACTTGGATGTGATTCGTCGTAGTCGCCTTAAAAAATCGACTTTATTTGAGATGGAATACTCTCCTGAGCTTGAATTAGTCCAGCAAGAGTACATGCGTTTGGCCGCAGCACTCTGGCTCGGAGCGGACCCATTGCCATCGATCCCAATGAAAGATCGGGATATATTTGATTTGCTGGGTTTTGATTAAGTAGACAGTTAACTAAGTTACTGAATCACTAGGCATGCCAACGAGTTTGGCAGTAATGTCCCAGAGGTCTTTGCTGAGCTTCTCGCTTTTGGCTTTCATGGAAAGCTCTTGAGCGAAAGGCTCTCTGATAGCTGAGTTACGATTGCCCCAGCTCCAGTGAACGCCTGATTGGGTAAAGCGCGGATCCGCTACTACTTGAGCAACCCGTTCGCCAGCAAGTTCTTGGCTCACATAACCTTTAGTAATATTTTTCTGAAACCAGGGAAATATTTTTTGGAAGAGTGGCGGGGTATCTCTAAAGAGAGCTGTTTCAGCTACGCATCCAGGATATAGAGTGTTAAAGATCACGCCAGTACTAGCGTGATATCTTTTTTGCAACTCTCGATTCATGACCATATTGCATAACTTACTATCTTTGTAAGCCTTACCAGGTTTAAATGGTTTTCCGTTGATCATCGCAATCGGTGCTTTAAAGCCAGCCATGAGGCCTTCTAATGCGCCAATATCAGCAGGTGCAGGGATAGGAACTTTGCCGCCGAATTCTTCTGAGTTTGCTGTCACAGTGCCCAATGTAATGAGGCGAGCATGCTGATGCTCTTTAGCAGTTTGGATCAGATTCTTAAGCAGCATTCTGCTTAAAACATAGTGTCCAAAATAATTGGTTGCTACGCTAATCTCAAATCCCTGAGGGGAGCGCGCCGGTTCTTTTAAGAGTGGCAGGTAAGTCGCTGCATTACAGAGTAAAGCATTGAGCTGTTGACCGCTTTCATTAAAGCGCTGCACAAATGCTCTAACACTATCGAGATTCCCAAGGTCTAGCTGCCAGATTTCAAATTGGTTTGAATCAAATTGATGTGCCTTAGCAACTAATTCCATTTTTTGGGGATCTCTGACTGCCAGAATCAGTCGCCAATTTCTGGCGAGTAGGGCTTTTGCAGCATATAAACCAACGCCGGATGAAGCTCCGGTAATAATGGCGTGTGGTTGATTAGTAGTGGAAGTCATTTTTTTCTATTACAGTCTTAGTTTTGGTAAGTATGAATTATTGTCATTTTAAGGCTAGCAATCGATGTTCCTAAAAGCACTCAAGATTATTGCTCTTGTATTCACGTTCTTTATCGCGCTTGCTGCTCTCTATTTATGGACGCCGGATAAGTCTAAAGCAGAGTTAGAGAAAATATATAGCTCACCTAAAAATGCTTATGCCAATGCATTGGGGGTCAAAATTCATTACCAAGATACTGGACCCTCCAAAAATCCAATACCCATACTTTTTTTGCATGGCTTTGGGGCCAGTTTGCAGACATGGGAGGCTTGGTCAGAGGCTTTAAGTAATGAATACCGTGTTATATCTGTTGACTTGCCAGGATTTGGTCTCACCGGAGAAGATCCTAGCGGCATCTATACCGATCAGAGAAGTGTGGAAGTATTAGAAGCTTTCCTCAAAGAGCTGAAGATTCCCAAGGTAGTGCTGGTTGGTAATTCTATGGGCGGAAAGTTTGCTTGGCAATTTGCAGCTCGCTATCCGGATCAGGTCGCTAAGTTGGTGCTCATATCTCCAGATGGCTATGCTAGCCCTGGAATAGAGTACGGCAAAAAGACAGAAATTCCAGCAATCGCTCAACTCTATCGTTATTTCTTTTCTAAAACTTTTTTAGAGATGAACCTTGAGCCAGCTTACGCTAATCCAAAAACATTAAATGATGCTTTGGTGAATCGTTACTATGATTTGATGTTAGCGCCCGGAGTGAGAGGAGCAATTTTGGCTCGTATGCAACAAACGGTTTTACAAGATCCAGTTCCATCTTTAGCGAATATCAAGGTCCCAACACTATTAATTTGGGGTGAAAAGGATGCTTTTATTCCTATTGCAAATTCAAATGATTACTTGAAGGTGATGCCCAACGCTAAAAGAGTATCCTTACCTAATATTGGC
>CAJARE010000326.1 GCA_903944255.1 uncultured beta proteobacterium | reverse complement strand
TTATCTTCTGCAGCCTTTGATGACCAGCACTGTCCGAGGTGGCGCCCTTTTCCTCCGGTACTTGGAAAGCCTACTGATACTTTGACTTGGGGTACTGCATGTCCTCTTGCTTGGAATATGGGAGTAATGTGCTCTACTGCAGCCATCAACCATTGTTCTCTGTTCACGCTTGACATTTGTCTTTCCTCTAGTGAGTAAGCTTGCTGCGGATTTCTGCCATTCTCATGAACTCAAGATCCATAGACTTAGAGGATTTGAATTCCCAATCCTTTGGGAAGACGATTTCCTCTCTGCCCCAGCCATGTAGCCTAACTTCCTCCTTCTCATCCACCTCTCTATCTGTGGCTGCAATGACGATGTTTTCTCCGTCACCCACCTTGTTTTTGATTGACTTATTTCTTTTATTGACTTGCCTCGCCTTGCTGTGCGGGTTGGGGCTTAAGTGAATAAAGTCTAGCCAATAAACCCTAAAGCTAGGACCAAAGACTTGATCAACTAACAGTGCATCAGCATTGTGTGGATCCTCTTCGTTGATCAGCATAATCTTGAGGCCTCTTTGCGCAATGAATTGCAAATAGTCTCTTGCTTCTCGATGGTTAGCAAAGCTAATGCTGAGCAATTCATTACTTTCAATCAGCTTGCGTTGATCATGCAGATCAAATATGAATTGGCCATAGCCGCCTTGATAGCGCTCTATGATCGATCCTTTTTTTAATAAGACACAGACGCCCTCGATAGTACAGGCATATAAGCTCCTAGTTAGGTTGTCGGGTATTACGGGGGTTGGGTTGGGTATGTATTTCTGCTACTTCTAGATGATCTTATGGATGTTTGAGCTCATATATCGAGCTATCAACTTTTTTATTTTTCTCATGATATGAAACGCGACTATGTCATGCTATTTAAGGGTGCTGAATTTATTCATTCCCTACTTGACGGAGATTCTTTATGAATGAAGTTAAAGATTTTGATATGTCCACGCTCTCAAACTCATTAAAGGTGAGCGATGACCATAAAGCCTTTGCGCACGGCCAATTGAGGAGGGCTGCATCTAGGGCTATTCAGGACTTTGGATACGATTGGGCATCCATTCCCTCTGGTTTGAAGGTTGAGGAGTCTGCTTATTTATTAAGCTTACGAGGTAGACTCAAAATGACAGTTTTTGAGTCTACAAAGGGGTGGCATTCTAATCAAAGCGTAGTTTGGAGAAAGTTCAGAGAGTACGTAAAAAAGGTTTTGGCTAGGCATGAGGCCTTAAGACTCATTGCCAAGATTAGGAAACAAGTCTCCCAATAAAAATCTTTTTTTGTTAGCTCATTTGGTGACCTTGTGGCAAACCAAAATGAAGGGGTATATAGCCAACCTAAAAATAAAAGGTACTCATGACAGCCCAAGTTGCAGAAAAACTAATTTATGGTGGTAAAGAAATTCCTTTGTTCTCTAATCCCCTTTCTTTGTATCTGAAACAAAATGGGGTTACCTTTGAATCCCCTCATACAGCGTGTTGGCGTGGTTACGTGGGCACTTGGGAGATCATTGAGATCTTGGGGGTTGAGCGCCTTTATTTAGTGGGTCTATCTGCCCACAAGACTTATGAAGAGCTTGTTGGGATTTCTGACCTCTTTCCTGGCTATGACAAAGTCTTTGCGCATTGGTTTACTGGTGAGCTACGCTGCCCGCAAGGGGCCTTGTTGAACTATGTCCATGGTGGTTATGCCAGCACCTATGAATACGACCTCTTGATGGATTTTAAGCAAGGGGTTTTGATTGACAAGCATGCCAAACATAATCAAGTACCTGCTCAAAAAGATGAGAAAGACTATCCCGCTTTTTTAAGGATGGGTAGCTAATGGCATTTTTATCCTCCTCGGGATTTTTGGGGCTTACTTGGCTTCAGTGGCTCTGGATGTATCCCCTTCCAGGACTCATTTACTCCGCACATCATTTGTATCAGGATTACAAGGCACGACCTTCGCAGTTTGCTAAAGATATTTTGAGAGCTATTGGTCAGGAAAAATCGATTAAAGAGCGAATTCTGAACATCTTGGTTTATGTGATTGCAATTACTGCCATGGCTTTTGTTTGGCCTGGATTTTTGGTTTGGGGGGTATTAAAAGCTCGCAAAGATAAGGCTCGTGAATTTGAGGAGGATGTAGAAGACTTTGAATGTGCACCAGAATATTTAGTGGCTAAGGTTGATCCGGTTGATGCTGAGATTACTAGCTATGTAATAGATCCATTAAATAAGGTGCCCCCACTACCCTTTGGCCATCTCAATGCTGCTTGGGGTAATTTTTTATCTGAAATGCTTGATCCAGCCGAAGAGCTTTGGTCTTTTTACATCCCTAAAGGCAGCGCCTGTGGTCTTCACAGCTTTTCCTGTTCCGGGGAAATGAGGGGCTATGCCAAGGTTCGTAACGGCAAGATTCTTGGGGAATTTATTACTGAATCGGATTAGCTCATTATTTGAGCTAATGCCTTGCTTTAATGATCCCATAGATTAGTTGTTTTAGTGATCACCGGGATTAGGTATGAGTGCCCCAAGATCAAAGGACTTCATTGATTAGCCCTTCTCAT
>CAJARE010000325.1 GCA_903944255.1 uncultured beta proteobacterium | reverse complement strand
AGGTAAGGCGTTATCTTGAACCGGGATAAAGTACAGTTTCACGAATACCAAACCCGCTCTAGCACCTAAGATGGCTGTCTTCACTTTATTAATCAAGCCGCCCTCTTTCTTATAAGCTTCCATCTTTTCAAACAGCGCCCTCATCTCTTCAAGATACTGATAGAAACGGGGGTCATCTAAATTGACAGAAATAGGGAATACCTGCTTAATAATTTCGTTAGTGATGAACAATACTTTCTTGTCGTAATCCGTTGGAGAAATCCTCATCGCTTTGTAGAGCTCAATCCGAGTATGGTCACGAACATACATCGTGGCGTACACCGCAAGAATGAAGAAGCGAATCCAATACTTATTAATACCTTGTAATAACTTAGGATTAGCACGCATGATCAGCGCAAAGGATTCGCCATGGCGGAACTCATCATTACACCAGCGCTCAAACCATAAGAAGATCGGATGAAAGCGTGTTTCAGGGCGACTTTCAAGTTCCCGAAAAATAGTGATGTAACGCGCATAGCCAATCTTCTCGGAGAGATAGGTGGCATAAAAAATAAACTTCGGTTGAAAGTAGGTATATTTCTTCGCTTTTGCTAAAAAGCCTAAATCAATACCGATATTGAAGTCCTTGAGCCACTGGTTAATAAAGCCAGCATGTCGACTTTCATCTCTAGCCATGTAACCGAACAAGTTACGCATATCGGGATTGGTGACCTTGCGCTTAATCTCAGCATACAAGATGCAACCAGAGAACTCAGACGTAATCGAGCTGATTAAGAATTCAACAAACTCATCGTATAAGGCGGGATGGAGATTGGAATAATCCTTATCCATATCTGCAGGACGCTGGAAGTGATCCGCATTATTGTCGCCCTCATACTCTGCCATCAATGCATCCCATTCTGGACGCAATGAATCAATGCTAATGCGATCCATCTCTTTAAAGTTGGTCGTATAAAAGCGCGGGCTTAATACCGCGTCTTCTAATGCCATCTTAGTGGATTCATTAATGGATCCCTTTGCAGGGATCTGGCTTTGCAACATGCTTTCTGCGCTATCTAAATTCATATCCAACTCCAATAAAGATTTATGACTTACTTACTGCCACTACGTTTGATGCATTAAATAACTTAAAAAATGTGCTCGCATTGGTAGGGCCAAAAGACTCTAGATCTACCAGACGGCCAGTTGCGGTATCCGATAAAGTGAGTCGACCATCGGCACGATAAATTAACTCAAATGGTGGCCCACTATCTAAGCCTCTACGTTTTCGTTCTTGCGCAAGACCGCGCAATGTCCCTCTTACAAAGCCTGCCTCACCTTGCACAACATCAATTTGTTTGCCAGTTTTATAATCAATTACTGCAATAGAGCCATCAGGGCGATCTTCAAAACGCAGCTGCAATACCTGTGCTGGCAATGCATCAGGCTCACGCACTTTGCTGAGATCGCGACTATTGATAAAGACCAGCAATAAAATAATGCTCATCAGAGCGGCAATCAGCACCTTCGCAACTGGTGATAAAAAATCTTTATTTTCTGGAGTACTCATACAGTCTGTGCTCCCGTTTGTACAAGTCGGATATCTTGTGTCTCCATACTGCTTAAGCCAGTAGAAGCCATCCAAGCATCTGTCAGCAATGCCGCTACCTGCTTTGCCTCAGGAACACAGCGCATCATCGGCTCTGGTTTCGCCAAGCGCCATGGACGTGCATGAGGCCATAGATGAAAGTAGGCGATCTTATCTTCAGTGGCAATTTGCATTGGAATATCACCGGTACCATCTTTGTATAACCTTAGATCTGCACTTTTTAGTGACTTATATGGGAGATTAAAAGTCACTGTGAGAACAATGCCTACCCGCATCACAATGCGGCGATTCGTTAAGGTATACATCGTAGTAGTTGCTGACCAGTAAGCCAATAGGCCTACGAGCAGCAGACCGATAAGTGCTAAAAAAACAGCAAGTGCAACACTGCTCCAACCTGCAGTTAGCCCACCTTCACTACCCGCTACTGAATAGATCTGTAACACCACTATCACAGCAAAATAGACTGCAAGCCATTGCAGACGAAATACATGCTTTGCCATGGCTATCCAATTTGGAGCGCCTTGCCAAAGAATGGTTTCGCCCGCAGGCAATGGTTCGGGCAAGCCTAAGGCTGCCTCGAACTCATGCTCTGCTGATTCATATGGTTTTTGATTCACAAAATACTTTCTACTTTCAATTTATAGCAACTTAAATGAGAGGCTCTTGACGCTCAGGAGT
>CAJARE010000324.1 GCA_903944255.1 uncultured beta proteobacterium | reverse complement strand
CACCTTCAATGTGGGAAATGCCCTTATTTAGTCGATCAACAACGACCTGGCTCTTATCAAAGCCAACAACTGTGTGATGAGCACCAGCAAAAGCAGAGATAGTTAAACCAACATAGCCCTGCCCAATTATCGAAACCTTCATATTACGGTAGCTCTTTCCATTCAGGGTTGAGCGGATCAAGTCGAATAAGCTGCGCTTTAGCTTTTGCTTTGTCCTCTGCCGTAGAGCCTGTCACGTAATAAAGCATCTTCCATGCATCGGTGAAATCTGGGTTGAATGCAACACCTTGTCGCGCAAATTTTAAAGCCTTTTCTGGAAGGTTGCTCTTGTCAAAGATTTGAACAGCATTGGCTAATCTATAACTATCAGATGGTTTGAAATAATTACTCTGTAATGACTTTTCCATTGAGTCAGCACTTCTGGCATTAAGAGAAGTTTGAAAAGTTAGATCAGCTGTAAATGGTGGGATAGCTATCAAGGCTCCAATAATTAGGCCCAAGAAAGCCCGTAAACCTGTTGAGTCAAAACTGTTAACTTGCTTATTTGCCACTACCGCCTTGGCATTCTTAACTTCCAAAGTATTAGATCGCGTAATTCTCTCATAGGCCACCAAGCCACCGGTAAATACCCAGCCCCAGATAGCTAGTCCAATCTGGTTGATACTAATAATCGACTGAGTTTGATAACAAATCCAAACAACGCTAAGGCCAATAAATAAAGAGTTATAGTGCTCTTGTCGCCGTCCGATTCTAATTATTGAAATTAGACCTATTCCCATGATGGCTAAATATGCGAGTACGAGCGGGAAGCCACCATAGGCAAAAAAATCAATAACAACATTGTGTGCCGCATTTGATGTCACTTCAGCACCAGGATCACTCAAAGCTTTCAGAGCGCGAACTCTACGATACCAGTTGCCGAACCCATCCATCCCAACACCAGTAAATGGGTGGTTTAGGCCCATATCTAAGCCTGCATTCCAATAAATGCCACGCAAAGAGACTGATCGTTTATAAACGATCTCAGTTAACGGTCCAATTTGTAAAGCACCGGCGGCTGCAACCAATCCAGCCAATGCCGAAATTACAATATATGACAGACTCAGTATCTTGTTACGGAATCGATACCATGTCCAAAAGAACCCGCAGATTAATGCCGAGCCAGCGCTAACTACAACACCTTGGACTGCATGAGTTTTAACTATCTCAAGTGAGGTTATGAGCAGTAATGCCACTCCCAAAATTCTAAACTTAAGGCCAGTTTGGGGGGCAATTGAATAAGTAAGAATGAGAGCAAATAGCATCCCTAAGAAGGCACCCATAAAATTTGGATTTCCAAAAAATCCTAATAAATTACCGTAGGTGTTATTCCAAGCCATAAAATCACCAAATAGCAAAGCCCATAAACCATAAGTAAGGTTAATTACGCCAACACTAAAAAAAGCGAGAAGTAAACGCGTCAATTGATTTTCATTGTTAAGCATCGTGCTGGCTATAGCAAAGATGCTTAATACTAAATAGGTCAATAACCCTGTATTTCGTCCATACACACCATAAATATTCTGAACCCATGGAGAAGAGCTAAAAACACTGGCCGAGAAAGTGAAAAGTACAAAAAACCCTATAGCTAAAGAGAAAAGAGGGTGGTTCTTTCTTATTTCATTGAGACCCTGGGGCACCAGAACTAGCAAAAGCGCACCCGCTACTGCACCGGCAACCAATAGCTTCGTCACATTAACTGGGTCAGAGATAGCCCCTGTCATAACAAAGACAGAGGTCACGGCAGAACCCCACGGGATGAGAAAGGCAATTCTTTTCTGAATGTGCTCTAAAACCATTATCGAATCCTACTTCATATAAAAGGCCGAAACCCGGTCCCCTCGTGATGAGGGAACCGGGTTTCGGTTCTAGATCTTTATCAGATCAAAGGGGGCAGATTATGCCTTTACCTTCTTCTGGATCTTGAT
>CAJARE010000323.1 GCA_903944255.1 uncultured beta proteobacterium | reverse complement strand
GCGATTGCTAGGTTAAGTGAAGATACTGATACTGCATATATTGCCGGTAGCGATCATCGGCGAGATGGTTTGGCTGCTGGGTTTTAAGTATTGGGTAAGCACTTCATATAAAAACGCTTAATCTCTTGATCGCATCTGACGTCTTTGGGCTCAATCGGTCTTTGTAAAGAAATACCTTCAATGGTTTTGCAACGACTCAGTGCAACGTAGACCTGTCCTGATGCAAATGCTCCCGATGAAAGATCAACCTTCACCTTGTCTAGCGTCTTGCCCTGGCTTTTGTGAATCGTCACCGCCCATGCAAGCATGAGTGGAATTTGTTCATAGGTACCAATGATGCTGGGTGAGATTTTTCCCGACATCATGTCATGGTCATAACGATAGGATTCCCATTGATGCGCTGTTACTTCAAGCGTATTGGAGTATGGGCCATTTTTTACCATCACCTTTACCTTATCCGGCAGAAGCTCACGCACAATACCAATCGTGCCATTAACCCAGCGCTTAGGAAAGTTGCTATCGGTTGCGGTAAACATGACTTTGGCACCCACCTTCAAGGCCAGAGTATTAGCAGACGGTAGATTACGCTCGTCAATATTGAACTTGCCAGTCGTTTTACCCAGATACACCTTGGCATCCTTTTCAATTGCACGAAGACCTGCACCATTGATTTGATCTGCCCTGGCATTCGTAGTAGTTAAGGTAATGGTGTCTTCATCGCTTACTGCATCGTGACGAAAGCATTGGGAGTTAAGAATATCGATAGCCTCATCTACGTCTTGATTAATGCGAATTCGATTTAATAGGCTAGCAAAATGTTCATCTTTTTGACGAAAGATTTTGGATAGCTCAACCATCGTGACATCCTTACGATGCAGAGCCATGGCACAGAAAAAATAGGGGCCCTCATAACCGCGTTCTGACAACACTTGCATATCAGCACTCGATACCACTGGAGGTAGCTGAAATAAATCTCCAACAAATACTACCTGTATGCCGCCAAAGGGTTTTCCTTTTTGCGGACCATTCTCGCGCAAGAATAGATCCATTGCATCAACTACGTCTGCCCTGACCATCGAGATTTCATCAATAATCAGGAGGCGTATATCTTTATAGAGTCGCTTATCGCGCAGCGGCTTAATGTCTTCTTCTGGAAAGATTAAACGCGGAGGTAACCTAAAGAAGGAATGAATCGTCACTCCTTTGACTTGGAGTGCAGCCACTCCTGTTGGCGCAACGACAACAACATTACCAGAGATGATTTCTCGAAGATAGCCTATTAAGGTAGTCTTGCCGGTACCGGCTTTACCACTTACAAATATATAAGGATCGCGACGTTCAATCGCATCTATGACCGCCTGATAATCAGGCGTTACTTCAATTTCAGAGGAATCAATTGCTGTGTTTGACATCCCTTATTGTTTCACGGCATCGGCCACACACCGAAATCCGATGTAAACCACAGCGATATCGCCTGGCTTAGATTCCACATCTGATTCTTGCTGTCTTTCTGGACCATACCACCATGAGGAGCCCCGTGTAATGTAACCACCACCTCTCTCTGTGGCAGTCCATTCCCAAACGTTGCCACCCATATCAAATAGCCCATTCACACCAGGCTTAGTTGTTCCTGTAATGACATGTCCTGTCCCGCGATTGAGCGCTCCTGCCGGTGCTAAACCTTTGTAGTCTCCGCAGCCATTGAGGCAATGCGAAACGATTGGGGTGCTACCGCCTGGATAAGGGTAACGCTGACCTTTGACGTATCCAGCTGATGGAGTAGCGCGCTGCTCTAAGAATGCTGCAGATATCCACTCATCATTTGTTGGTAAACGTTTTCCATAGTAACGACATACGGACTCAGCTTCCTTTTGATTGAGGTGAACAGCAGGCTCTAAATCCTTGGCAGGAACACCGTAAGGAGTTTTCCAAGACCAGCCAGGCTTTTTAACAAATCCAGCCTCATAAGAAAGTCCGCCACCATTTTTTTCAGCAGCGCTAACAAAGCCAGTAGCTGCTGCAAAGCCCTTCACATCACCAATCGTCATTTCTGTTTGATCAAAAATGACCTTGCCGATTTGAACTGTTGGGATGGCTGAACTTGGAGCACTTTGACCACTGGTGGGCCTAAGCATGAAATACAGCGCAATCACTGAAAGCGTTAAGCCAAATAGAATCTGATAAATATCGAACTTTTTCATAAGGCATTACTCTAATAGAAAAGCTCCTTTTAGGAGCTTTTGTTGAAGTACTTTGGGGCGAACGACGGGGCTCGAACCCGCGACAACCAGAATCACAATCTGGGACTCTACCAACTGAGCTACGTCCGCCGTTGAAGAGGTGTCATTATAGCTTTTGGATCAAAAACCTGTCAAAAACGCTGGTTTTAAGCACCTTGTTAAGCACTTTCATACTCAAAAGCAGCCCAATCACCAAGGCATAGACTGGCATCGATGAAAAAGTCGGTAATGGCTGCTTTACTCTGAACCTTCGCTAAAGCATGATGATCTGAAAGCCGTTGGCGCCAATAGCGTGATCCTGCCCTGCCATGTGCCAATCCCAAAATATGCCTTGTGAATGCGCCGATATAAAAAGGTTTGTTTTTGGCTTTGCACTCATCAAACCACGCATGCACTTGCTTGACTAATGCGATCTGAATACGATGCCATTCCGTTTCGCTAAAGAGATAACCTGCAGCATCACCATTAGTATTGATGAGATCATCCCAACCCAATAGTAAGGCTGGGAAATGATAGGCTGCCCTACCAACCATGAAGCCATCAAAATCTTCCCAATGACCAGCAATTTGCTCATTCGTTTCTAGGCCGCCATTGAGAAGCACTTTTAAATTGGGAAATTGTTTTTGTGCATCTACTCTCAGTCTTGCAGCCACCTCATAACGCAGTGGTGGCTTACTGCGATTTTCTTTTGGAGATAAGCCTTTGAGTACTGCATTGCGAGCATGTATCGTTACCTGACTTGCTCCCGCATCTGCCACAGCTAAGATGAAATCCAGTGCAAATTGATAATCCTTTTCTGAGCTGGCAGCATCCATCGAATCTAAGCCAAGTCGATGCTTGACTGAAATAGGAATATCGACTGCACTTCTCATTGCTTTTACACAATCCGCCACTAAATTGGGTTCAGCCATCAGGCATGCACCAAATGATCCGCGTTGAACACGTTCCGAGGGGCAGCCACAATTGAGATCAATCTCATCGTAAGCCCACTGTTGTGCTAATTCTGCTGCTTTAGCTAAATCACTTGGTTCAGATCCACCCAATTGCAGTACTACTGGATGTTGATCTTGCGAGTAATCTAAATGGCGAGGAACATCACCGTGTATTAATGCACCTGTAGTGACCATTTCTGTATAGAGAACAGCTTCTTTAGTCAGCGTGCGATGAAATGAGCGGCAATGG
>CAJARE010000322.1 GCA_903944255.1 uncultured beta proteobacterium | reverse complement strand
GCAGGTTCGATTCCTGCCGGGCGCACCAAAACAGTAGGGGATTTTGACCTACATCATGCGAAAAATCATGAAAACCGCTATCATTTGCATCTAAATTATTGATTCTTATCGTGTCTACACATCTAAATTCTGCGCTTTCAGAGCCATCCTTAAATAATCCTTTGTCCCCAGAGGCGCCTTTACCGCACCGTAAAATTATTCGGAGCTGGTTAATTCCTATGGCGCAAGGAGAAACTGGGCGCGCAATCATGTTGCTGATGTTTGACGCTGCTTTATGGCTCGGCTGTATTGCTGGCACTATTTTTGTTGAAAGTATTTTGCTCAAAATTCTTTTTGGGCTTGTAGCAGGATTTGTTACTGGTCGAATTTTTATTCTTGGCCATGATGCTTGCCATCAAAGCTTTACACCCAATCGCGAGCTCAACAAAGTTTTGGGTCGTATTGCGTTCTTGCCATCGCTCACCCCCTACAGTCTATGGGATGTTGGTCACAACGTGGTCCACCATGGGCAGACTAATTTAAAAGGCTTCGACTTCGTTTGGGCGCCATTATCTAAAACAGAATTTGACGCCCTGCCTACATGGCGTAAGGCTCTAGAGCGCCTTTACCGAAGCGGTTGGGGTCCTGTTTTTTACTACCTAATTGAGATCTGGTGGATGCGCGAGTATTTCCCTAACGCCAAGAACAAGCCTGGTGATCGCCCAGTTTTCTTAAAAGATAACCTACTGGTTACTGGCTTTGCCATTATTTGGATTGGCTGCTTGATTGCCGGTGCAATTGCCACCGGGCAGTCCATTTGGGTAGGCTTGATTACTGGCTTTGTCATTCCCTTCCTCTTTTGGAATGGCATGATTGGCTTTGTAGTCTATGTTCACCACACCCACCCTTCAGTTTCTTGGTATGACAAAAAGTCTGAGTGGCTCAGGGCTCAGCCTTTTGTGTCCACAACAGTCCATCTCACTTTTAACTGGATTTGGGGCTCATTAATGCACCACATCATGGAGCATACTGCCCATCACGTAGACATGAGCGTACCCCTGTATCGCCTCCAAGAAGCCCAGACAACCCTGGAAACGATCCTTCCTGAGCGTATTTTTGTGCAAAAGTTCTCATGGGGCTGGTATTTCGATACTGCCCGCAAATGCAAGCTTTATGACTTTGAGAACAAGGCCTGGCTTGATTTTGACGGCAATAAGACGGCCGAATCGGTCCGGGTCGTGCTTAGCCCAGCCCCAGTGGGACAAAACGGGTAAAATAGATCCTCTGTATAAGATTTGCCTTACCCGGATTACCCATGACTACTTCGACTCCTGCTGCTACCCAAGATACCTCCCAGAGCCTTAAATTTTGCTCTTCTTGCAGTCGCGAAAAGCGACTAGAAGGCGGAACATGGATTCCAACAAGCAATCGCAAGCAACGTTGGATTTGCGCAAGCTGTTTATATAACCGTACGCACCGTACTGGCTCTGCAAAACCTTAACTTCTAGTTTTGCTACTGTAAATTCTTTGGCGCATTTACTTGGGCGCCTTCCTCAATATCTAGATTTGATTTGCGTTTTGCACTGAGCCCAGACTTAGGGCCATGTCTACGAACAAATTGCACATCGTCACCAAGCGGCTATCACTTTTTTGCATGGCTTAAATCAACTTGCTGCTGAGCTTAAAATATTTCCAAAGGATGATCAATGAATACCCAAGACACTTTTAAATTTGCAGAAACTCACGAATGGGCCGATCTTGAAGCTGATGGCTTGGTATGGGTTGGTGTTAGTCATCATGCTCAAGAAGCGCTGGGGGATGTGATGTTCTTTCAAGCCCCCAAGATTGGACAGCAAGTTCAGCAGGGTGAGGCAATAGCAGTCATCGAGTCTGTGAAGGCAGCAAGTGATATTCATGCGCCAGTGAGCGGCGAGATTGTTGCCCTCAACGAAGAACTAGAAACTACCCCAGAATTAGTTAATGAAAAACCATATGGAGTTTGGCTTTTTAAAATTAAGCCCTCCTCTGAAGAAGCACTCTCTGCAGAACTTAAAAAATTAATGGGCCTTGATCAATACAGCGCTAGCGCGGGCTCATAAAGATCGATTTATTAAATCGAAATGGGGTCACGCTCAATCAACCAGCGAATATTTTCACCCTTACTGATTCGACCCTGAGAGTGACTGCGTAAATCTTGATCAATAAGCTCCAAAATTTCTTGCAGTTGTTTTCGGCTGCCTGACTCAATAACAAGTTGAGCGCGCTCGGTGCCAGCCACACGCATGACCGCTTTAGGCACCGGATCATAGACCTTGAGACCATGCCCTATAAGGTTCTTGCTCCTTAAGCGGCCCTTCAGTGCGCCTAAGTACTGAATCGCTTTTTCAAGACTTTTTCCTTCGGCATGTACCAGGCCTTGATATGAAAAAGGCGGTAATTTTGCCTCATCTCTTTCATTGACGGTATAAGACAGAAAGCCATCCACATCGTGCCGAAGCAAATATTGAAACACTGCGGCCTCTGGATATTGAGTTTCAATAAAAATGTCGCCGCTGGCTTGTCCCTCGGTTCCAGATCTGCCCGCGCGCCCAGCTACCTGAACTAATTGTGCAAACAATCTTTCAGGGGCCCGAAAGTCTTGTGAAAACAATCTGCTATCTGCGTCCAATACGGCGACCAAACCAATATTTTGATAGTCGTGCCCTTTAGCAATCATTTGTGTTCCCACGACTAAATCTACATTGCCAGCATGAATTTCCTGAAATAGCTCTTCTGCACCCTTGGACTTTTTGCTGGAATCAGTATCTATCCTTAATACCCGCGCCTTTGGCCACAACTCTTCAATGGAATCTTCAATTTTTTGTGTGCCTTGACCCAAAGCCCTTAAGTCGGCATTGCCACAGTCAGGACAATGCTCTGGGATAGGCCTAACCAGACCACAGTGATGACAACTTAGCACCGACTTCCTACTCAGCGCACCCGCTTTATGCATCACCATATAAGAACTACACTGCTGACACTTTGACATCCATGTACATGCGTTGCAGCTTAATACTGGTGCATATCCTCTTCGGTTGATTAATACGAGACTTTGTTTTTTATTCTCTAAATTTTTACTAATGGCATGAAAAAGATGTTTGCTGATTGGGCTCTTGCCCTCGGGCCTTCCAACATCCCCAGGGCTAAACTGATTTTGAGGATCTCGTGTATTAATTAAATGGACATTGGGCAAGCTTGCTCCTTGAGCGCGCTGATCTAAACGAATATATTCATAGCGTCCGGCTTTCGCTGCCATCCACGTCTCTAAGGAAGGTGTTGCTGATGAAAGCAGTATGGGGGCCTTTACATCATGTGCGCGCCAAATTGCTAGATCTCTTGCAGAGTATCGAATGCCGTCCTGTTGTTTATACGATGGGTCATGCTCTTCATCAACCACAATCGCTTTCAAGTTTGGCATAGGCGTTAGTGCGGCCAACCTAGTCCCCAAAATGATTTGAGCCTTACCTGTCATTGCCTCATACCATGCAACACCTCTTTGGTTTTCTGGTATTGCACTATGAAGCACTGCCATATTTTTATTGGGAAAATAAGCTCGAACTCTGCGCTCTAATTGTGGTGTTAGATTAATCTCAGGAACTAAAATTAATACTTGCGCTTTTTCATCTTGCAAGATTGAGCTCAGCCAATTTAAAAATACTGCTGTCTTTCCGCTTCCTGTTTGTCCTTGCAACAAGATTGCTCTGAATTTTTTTTCGACCGCAATATTGCGCAAGGTATTTAAGGCTGACTGTTGTTCATTGTTTAGCTGCGATTCAGCAATCAAGCCTTCGCTTTTTATTTCGCGAT
>CAJARE010000321.1 GCA_903944255.1 uncultured beta proteobacterium | reverse complement strand
TTGAAAAGCAAATCAAAGGCTTTTCGATGAAAGATGCTGTCCTTACTGGAGTGGAGACGCGTACCTCATCTCCTTTGCGCATTACACGAGGCCCTAATTATCAGAGCTTAAATATTAAAGGCCTCTATCCAGCAGGCGAGGGTGCTGGTTATGCCGGCGGTATTTTGTCAGCAGGCGTAGATGGTATTAAAGTGGCAGAAGCAGTAGCACTAGATTACTCAACTCAGAGCTAAGCCATGAACACATTAGTGATCACACCTCCAGCTGACAATAAGGAGGTTTTATTTCATCCTGAACTGCTACAAAAGTTTGACATCAATGGACCTCGGTATACCTCTTACCCCAGCGCAGATCGTTTTCATGATGGATTTAAAGAAGCTGATTATTTAGGCGCCCTTCAGCGAGTGGCTCAAGCGAGTGAGCCACTTTCCTTATATTTTCATTTACCCTTTTGTCCGAATATCTGCTATTACTGCGGTTGCAATAAGATCATTACCAAAGATCACGGACGCAGCGCTAAATATATTAAATATCTGGCTAAAGAGATGGCGATGGTTTGTGATGCAATGGGCACAAGTCAAAAAATACCGATTACTCAATTACATTGGGGTGGTGGAACTCCAACTTTTCTTTCTCATGAAGAAATGACAGAGTTAATGCATCACACCCGCACCCACTTTGAACTATTGCCAGGCGGTGAATATTCCATAGAAATTGATCCACGTCGTGTTACGGAGGCTGATATCGCGTTATTGGCAGACTTGGGGTTTAACCGAATCAGTCTGGGTGTGCAGGATTTTAATTTGGCAGTGCAAGAGGCCGTTCATCGAGTTCAGACAATTGAAGAAACTCAGGCCGTGATGGATTGGTCAAGAAAGTATGGTTTTAAATCACGAAGCGTTGACCTAATATATGGTTTACCCAAGCAAACACCAGAAACATTCAAAGAAACTGTAGATATCGCTCTGAAGATGAACCCTGATCGCCTGTCTGTTTATAACTATGCGCATTTGCCACACATCTTTAAACCACAGCGTCGAATTTTGGAGGCAGATTTACCGCAAGCAGCAGATAAGCTAGACATTCTTTCTAATACGATTGAGCGCTTAGGCGAGGCTGGATATGTATTTATCGGAATGGACCACTTTGCGAGGCCAGATGATGAGCTAGCGACAGCCCAAAAAGAAGGAAAGCTACATCGTAATTTTCAAGGTTACTCAACTCAGGCCCAATGTGATCTCTTAGCTTTCGGAATTTCTTCTATTGGCAAGGTTGATGATTGTTATTCCCAAAATGTGCGTACGCTCGATGAATATTACGCCGCTATTGATGAGGGCCATTTACCAACACTACGCGGTCTTCAGTTAAATACCGATGATTTACTGCGCCGTGATCTGATTGGTGAGTTAATGTGCCAATTTTCTTTGGACACCAAAGTTTTTGCGGCTCTACACAAGATTGACTTTGAATCCTATTTCCATTCCGAGCTAGAGGAACTAAAGGGGCTTGAAGAGGCGGGCCTACTTGAGTGGCATGGGGCAAACTTAGTTGTGCCAATCAAAGGACGACTTCTAGCCAGAAGGGTGGCGATGAGTTTTGATCGTCACCTCAGAGAATCTAAGGCCAAAGGTACTTACTCTAAGGTGTTGTAGCCCTCCACTTGACCTAGGTCAAATACTTCCAACAACAGTGTTGCTTTGAAGCAAATAAAAAAATGGTGCCCCCAATGGGTTTGATTTATATCAAATCCATAGAAGCATATCAATTTCACAATGGACTCATCGAAATTGAAAAAACAAAAGGGGAATCATCATGCGTATTAAATCTCTCGCAGCAGCAATGGCTGTAGTGGCAACATTAGCACCGATCACATCACAAGCCCAATCTACTGGTGATAATCCTTGGATGGTACGTGTTCGTGCAGTAGATTTGCTTTGGCAAAATGGTCAGACGAATACCTTATCTACTTTAAATGTTAAAGCTGAGAATCAGATCATTCCTGAGTTTGATATTTCCTATTTCTTTACAAAAAATATCGCCGCTGAATTGGTCTTAACCTACCCACAGCAAGTCAATATTACCGCTGGTTCTGGTAATAATAACGTTGGTAAGATCACCGCATTGCCACCATCATTATTACTTCAGTATCACTTCACTGATCTCGGAGCATTTAAGCCATATGTTGGCGCTGGTGTGAATTACACGATTTTTGGCAACCGTCAAAATTTTCCAGCATTGGGTAATTCAGTCACCGTAGATCAATCTAGTCTTGGTGTTGTTGCTCAAATTGGTGCAGATTACATGTTTGACAGGAACTGGGGACTTAACTTTGATTTGAAATATGCAACCATTAGCACTAATGTTAATACTGTTGCTGGCGGCACAAACCTTGGTAAGTTGACTTTAAATCCTTGGATGCCTGCAGTAGGTGTGACTTACAAGTTCTAAGAATTCAGTTCTTAGGTCTTGCGATAGGGCTCTTAAGGAGCCCTATCTTTATTGGATTAAATCATCAATAAGTTTTTCAAAGATGATTTCATTAAATTGAAGATTATCAAAACGTTTAATCGCACTATGCTTTGGCGGTTCAATACGTCGTTCAACATATTGATCCCAGTGTGCAAGCTTCCATTCATCCCTGGGGTCAGCACGTTTTTCCATGCGCAGCTTCGCTTCAGTCGCCGATAAATCAATCCATGCAATCTGAATACGGGTCTGCGGTGGCACACCAAGCGCTTCAGGATGAAACATTTGACCACTTTGAATCTCTTTAGAGAATGGGCCGACAAGTATTACATTGACCCCGAGCAGCAAATTTTCCCTTGCAATATCAATTAGTCCCCGATATTCCCAATCTCGCAGGTTTTCAAGATAGTAGGGGCTATCGCGATCATTGGCATTGTGGGTAGTTAGCTCCATCATGTGGGCGCTATAGGCGCCATAAACTGTATCTTTGTCGAGAAAGAAGAAATCTTCCCCGGTCTTTTCAATAATGAGGGGTAAAGCCCGTTTAGCTAAGGTCGATTTTCCAGTACCAGCATGGCCGGCAAAGAGAATGAGGCGGGGTTCGGAGGGGCTTAGTTTGCAGATCATGAGTGATTAGTCTCGCAGAAATTCACGGAAATATCCCAACTTTTTCTGAAGTGGCGATAATGTCGCCATGGCTTTAATCGTACTTACTGATGCAAAACTGGCTTTTGGCCATGTTGACCTCCTCGCAAATACCGCTTTTTCACTAGAATCTGGCGAACGTGTTGGCTTAATTGGCCGCAATGGCACAGGCAAATCCTCTTTATTGAAGATCTTGGCCGGTATCGAAAAAATGGACGATGGCCTGCTCCAATACCAGCAAGGTTTACGGATTTCCTACGTTCCTCAGGAGCCGATTTTTGATGCCGAAGAGACCATATTTGAAGCAGTTTCAAGAGGGGTGGCACAAGCCAAGGCCTTACGTGAAGAGTATGAGGCTCTGAGTATCGGTGAGTGGGATGATGCATCCCATCATCGCCTGGATGAAGTTCAATCGCAGCTTGAAGCTTTAAGCGGTTGGAATTGGGAGCAGCGTGTTTATGAAACGCTCGATCGTTTGCACCTAGAGGCTGATGTCAAAATTAATACCCTATCAGGCGGTACCAAGAAAAGAGTGGCCTTGGCACGTGCTCTTGTAGAAATGCCCGATGTCCTTTTGCTCGATGAGCCGACAAATCATCTCGATCTAGATTCGATTGCTTGGTTAGAAGAGCTTTTAAAAGAATATCAAGGCTCTGTCATATTAGTGACCCATGACCGCGCCTTTTTGGACAATGTCTGCACTCAAATTGTTGAGTTAGATCGAGGCATCTTACGCTCATACCCTGGGAACTTTTCAGCTTATGAGGTGCTGAAAGATCAAGAGCTCAATTCTGAATCTTTAGCCAATGCCAGAGCCGATAAATTATTGGCTCAAGAAGAAGTATGGATTCGTAAAGGGGTAGAGGCTCGCCGTACTCGTAGTGTTGCCCGAATTGCGCGCTTAGAAAATTTGCGAGTGAGTCGTGCGCAACGCAGGGATGCAATTGGTCAGGTGAAATTGGCAGTATCAGCGGGTGACCGCAGTGGAAAGATTGTTGCCGACTTACAAAATATTTCTAAAGCATATGATCGTCCAATCGTACAGGACTTCACAGCTACCATTTTGCGTGGAGATAAAGTAGGCTTACTTGGCCCCAATGGTGCAGGTAAGACGACTTTATTAAAGTTGATTTTGGGCACGATTGCGCCTGACTCTGGTACTGCTACGATGGGCACTCGGATTGAGGTTGCCTATTTTGATCAAATGCGTGAAGGGCTTGATCTCAATGCCTCACTAGAAGATTACATTAGTCCAGGTAGTGAGTGGATTGAAATCAACGGTAACAAAAAGCACGTTAAGAGTTACTTAAGTGACTTTCTATTTGCACCTGAGCGCACCAATTCTCCGGTGAGTACTTTATCTGGAGGGGAGCGCAATCGACTCCTTTTGGCACGTTTGTTCGCTAGGCCAGCAAACGTTTTGGTATTGGATGAGCCAACCAATGATCTCGATATTGATACCTTAGATCTGCTTGAGCAGTTACTTCAGGATTACAAGGGTACCGTCTTTTTGGTGAGTCACGATCGTTACTTTTTAGATAACGTCGTGACCAGCATTATTGCCAATGAAGGTGATGGATTTTGGCGTGAGTATGAGGGCGGCTATGAGGATTGGAAGATTCAGAAAGCCCGCTCTGACAAAATTCGTGCTGCTAATGCAAATACCAGTGTAGAAAAACTTGGCCCTAAAGCAGAAGTGAAGAAAGAATCAAAGTCTCAGACTAAAGTGATCAGTAAGGGCGAAGTACAAAAACTCAACAGCAAAGAGCGTCAAGAATTAGAGACTTTGCCTTTACAAATTGAGGGCTTAGAGACAGAGCAAGCCGATATTGGGATTGCAATGAGTAAGCCTGAGCTATATAAAAATGAGCCTGAGCTAGCTGCCAGTATGCAGGCGCGCTTGACAGAGATTACAGAACAGCTCGATCAAAAACTACAGCGTTGGGAAAAGCTCTTAAGTCGTTCTGGGTCTTAGTTTATTTAGAGGTCTGTAGGCGAGTGCGCAACTGTGCAATCTCATCTAGCAGTTCTAATGTTAAGGCAACACCAGGAACATTGAGTTCTAAATCATGAGTAAGATGCGCAGCCGTTTTTGCTCTGCGCAGCGAGTCCCCACTAAAACGCCAATCTTGTGGTGTTGAGCCAGAAGGGCTTAAAACACCCTCTGATACCCAGGACATAATGAGCTCTTCAGGAGTGCGTGAGGCATGAGAGAGTTCCACAATCGTCATGTGCACTTCATTTTCTACAACACTACCTTCGATCCAGGTGATATTAGTTTGAGTCATCTTCATCATCCCTTCAAGTGAGCTCTTGGATTAAAATCAAAGGCTTTTTCAAAGTTTTGATAAGCCTCTTTTTGCGCATCAGTTTGTGCGGGCGGTAATGCAATGGTTGGAACGACATACAAGTCCCCTGGCTCTGCGCTTGGAATGCCTTTGCCCTTGAGGCGCATCTTGCGGCCAGCCACAGTACCGGCTGGAATCTTGAGTTCTAGTGTCGAGCCTGCAGGAGTTGGTACATTCACGCTAGTGCCTAAAGCTGCTTCCCATGGCGCAAGTGGAATATCAATGTAGACATCTTTGCCATCTACGCGATAGATGGGATTGGGGTGAAAGTCTATTTCTAGATAGAGATCACCAGCGCCGCCTTGGCCCATACCAGGGCCGCCTTGGC
Organism: uncultured beta proteobacterium; assembly: GCA_903944255.1. GTDB lineage: Bacteria > Pseudomonadota > Gammaproteobacteria > Burkholderiales > Burkholderiaceae > Polynucleobacter. The sequence continues at coordinate 3,043 of CAJARE010000321.1, read as the reverse complement.
CTGAGAGGCGAAGATTTTGACCAGCCTTAATTCCTTTAGGAATGCTGACATCTAATTTACGTTCTTGGGTACCAACATGACCTTCTGCATCCATGCTTGGCATCTGTAACGCGATAGTGCGCTTTGCGCCGTTATAGGCATCAGCAAGATCAATCAGAATTTTTGCGTGGTGATCTTGTCCCTTGAAATTCATACCCTGGCGCGTCTGTCCGCCACGACCACCTTGTCGTTGTCTGCCCCTACCAAAAAGAGATTCAAAGAATTCGCTTTGATCACCTTCGAAGCCGCCACCATATCCTGGGTGACCACCACCATCAGAGTATTCAAAACCTTCATTCCAATTTGGGGGAGGGGTGAAGTCTTGGCCATTCTTCCAGTTTTCGCCAAAGCGATCATAGGCTGCTCGTTTCTCAGTATCTTTGAGGACGGCATAGGCTTCACCAATCGCTTTAAATTGATCTTCAGCCCCTGATTCTTTATTCACATCAGGGTGATATTTACGAGCTAATTTTCTGTAGGCTGATTTAATCTCAGCCTCGGTCGCGGAGCGAGCTACCCCTAGTGTTTCGTAGTAATCCCTAAATTTCATAAGCCTTATATATTTCGTTTAAGTCTTGCTTGAACTTCAAGGATGAATTCTACCGTTCTTATTAGCTCATGACACCAATTTGCCATGGAACAAACTCGTAATTGCCTAGGCCCAGAAGTTCGCTTTTGGAAGGCTCACCAGAGGCGGTCCGGAGAAATAGCTCAAAAATACGCTGTCCCATTTCCTGAACCGAGACGGTGCCATCGAGGATTTCACCACAATTAATATCCATATCTTCAGTTAGCCGCTCATACATGGGGGTATTGGTAGCCAATTTAAGGCAAGGAGCGGGCTTAGAGCCAAACATCGATCCACGGCCTGTTGTGAAGGCGACTAAGTTAGCGCCGCCAGCAATTTGGCCTGTCGCGGATACCGGATCAAATCCGGGGGTATCCATAAAGACAAATCCTTTGGTTGTAACAGGCTCTGCATATTTATACACTTCCATCAGAGGGCCTGTGCCTCCCTTCATGGATGAGCCTAGGGACTTTTCAAAAATATTGGCAAGCCCACCAATTTGATTGCCAGGACTAACCTTGCCGTTGATCTGTACATCTCTGCCAACAGAATATTCATCTTTCCACCAGCGAATTCGTTGAATGAGTTTTTCACCAATTTCTTTACTGGCAGCCCTGCGGGTAAGGGTGTGTTCTACACCATAGATTTCAGGAGTTTCAGAGAGGATTCCGGTACCACCATGGCGCGACAAAATATCAACCGCTGCGCCTAATGCTGGGTTAGCAGTAATAGAAGAAAAGCCATCAGATCCACCGCATTGCAAGCCAACAGTAAGGTGGCTTGCGGAAACGGTCTGGCGCTTTGCTTTATTCGCTTCTGGAAGCAGTGCTTTTACCGCTTCGATGCCTGCTTCGATGGTTTTTCTAGTGCCACCTGTTTCTTGCATGATGAAGGTATGCAGAAGATGACCCTCTTTAAGATCCTCTTGATCCATCAGACCTTTGAGTTGATTGCGTTCGCAACCAAGGCCCACAATTAATGCAGCTGCTAGATTGGGGTGACGTGCATAGCCGGCCATAGTCCGACGCAGTAGTTGCATCGGTTCACCACTCATCTCCATACCACAGCCAATATCATGACTAAAGGCCACCACACCATCTACATTGGGATAATCTTTTAAGCGTTCAGGAGTAAACCAGTCAGCAATCATGTTTACTACAGTGGCTGAACAGTTCACTGTTGACAAGATGCCAATAAAATTGCGTGTTCCTACTTTTCCATTAGGACGTACATAACCTTGGAAAGTTGCACGCTCAGACTCTGGCAATATATTAGTCGGTTTAAATTCACTGGCATAAGCATAGTCACGATCAAACTCGCGAAACTCCGTGTTATGGCTATGAACCATCGTGCCTGGTTCGATATCAATATTCGCAAATCCAACTGTGACGTTGTATTTTAGAATCGGCTCGCCCTTCAGAATTTTCTTAGTAGCGATTTTGTAGCCTGCAGGAACTTGGCTGCGGCTTGTAAAATGTTCACTAGGGACTTCAGCGCCAATGCCAACATCAACTCGGGCTACCACAACATTGTCATTGGGGTGTAGGCGAATGATTGGGCCCGCTAATTTTTTTCCAGAAGTTTCAATCATCTCAATCTTTCAGTAATGTGATTTCATATTGTTTAAACCTTGCATTAATTGCTTTGATGCTCTTCAGGTGTATTCTTTATTATGACGAATTAGCCTGATTTTCTCCCATTTTGGGTAAAAATATCGATCAACATATTTTTTTAGTTATTCAATTTAAGTATTAATATCTGCAAATGAAAATTACTCAAGCGACTATCTATCCACTCTCTATACCGCTCATTGAGCCGATAAAGATGTCGCGGGAATTGGTTCGGGATGCCAAAACAGTTCTTCTGCGCTTAACCGATGATGAGGGTAGACAGGGGTGGGGTGAAGCATCTGTTGCGCCACTGATGACTGGTGAGACTCTAGATAGTCTTTTAGGTAGCGTGAAATACTTGGTTGAGCATGGAAAATCATACGAATGGACAGAGCCAAAGCAGTTTGCTGCAGTCTTTTCTAGCATCCTATATGGCAACGCCTCAGCAAAATCCTGTTTTGAGATGGCCTTGTTAGATCTTTTTACCCAAAGGCAGTCATTACCACTTTGGAAATATCTCCGTTTAGCAAACCAGCTATCTGACCTAGCTGATCCTCTACCTATTCCTTTGCTGCGCATGCTAGGCGGCTCACCTGAGAAAGAAATAGCAGATGCTAAAGAGTATCGCGCGCTAGGCTTTAAACACTGGAAGATCAAAATTGGTTCTTTGCCCTTGGACCAAGATATGGAGCGGATAGCTATGCTTTCTGATTTGCTAGATGGAGATGTGATTTCAGTTGATGCGAATGGCGCCTTGAGCTTGGCTGATGCGATGCGTTTTTGTGGGTCAAAGCAAGCGAGTAAATTAAGTTTTGCTGAGCAACTG
>CAJARE010000320.1 GCA_903944255.1 uncultured beta proteobacterium | reverse complement strand
GTAATCGATTCGCCTTGGCGATTTGTAATCACACCATAAATCATTTCATATCCAGACTTCCATAAGTCTGACATCTCAGGAATTTTTTCTAAAGGATGCTGAAAATCGGCATCGATTAATAATGTTGCATCACCGGTGGAATGATCAATACCGGCCATAAGGGCAGATTCTTTGCCAAAGTTTCTGGAAAATTCAAGATAGCGAATATTTCCAGTACTCACAAGCTCAAGAGCAATATCCCTGGTGCCGTCTTTGCTGCCGTCATTAACGAGGATGATCTCGAAGTGATTTGTTATTGTTGAAACAGTTGTTTTAAGAGCGGCAATAAACTCCTTAAGATGCGGGCCCTCGTTATAACAAGGTACAACAATACTTAGTTTAAAAGTTGAAGATCTCATCATTTCTTAGAGGAATATTTTTTTCTTATTAGATATAAGGGCCGCTGTTTAGATTCAAAATAGATCCGTCCAATATATTCACCAATTACCCCTAGACTAATTAGTTGTAAGCTCCCGAAAAATAACATCACTACGAGCAGCGAAGCATAGCCTGGCACATCGATTCCGAAAATCATAGTTCGGATCACAATGAAAGAGGCATATAGGATTGCAAATACCGCCCCTAAGCCGCCAATATAGACCCATATTTTTAACGGAACCAAACTAAAGCTAGTGATACCTTCAATCGCAAAGTTCCAAAGTTTCCATCCTGAAAATTTACTATCTCCAATAAGTCGTGCATCTCTTGTGTACTCCACTGTGGCTGTCTTAAATCCTACCCAAGCAAATAAGCCCTTCATGAAGCGCTGGCGTTCTGGCAATTGTTTGAGAGCATCTACAACAACCCTATCCATCAATCGATAGTCGCCAACATTTTCAGGGATCTGTAAATGGGAGAGGGCGTTATGTAAGCGATAAAACATCAGTGCCGAAGTTCGCTTAGCGTAAGTATCGGTGGAGCGATCTATTCGTTTTGCCAACACCACCTCAGCACCTTCCTGCCATCTTTGTAGCATTTGACCGATGAGGGCGGGCGGGTCTTGTAAGTCAGCATCAATCGGAATCACGCAATCGCCAGAAGCAGCATCAATCCCGGCAGTCATAGCGGGCTCTTTGCCAAAGTTACGTGAAAACTCTAGAACTGTCACGCGCGGATCTGTTTTAGAAATGGCAATGAGCTGCTCAAGGGTATTATCTTGGCTGCCATCATCTACGCAAACGATCTCAAAATCAAAGTCAGGTAACTTTTCCATAGTTAGTGCCATCACCTGGTAAAAGTGATTTACACCTTCCCCTTCGTTATAGAAGGGGGTCACTATGGAAACTAAAGGGCGTTGGGCCATGTCTTTGATTTAATTAGGGTATCGGTGGCATTTTAAGCCAATTTATTAGTTATATTAGTTTGAATTGAGGATAATGAGGCCAAAAGAAGATGGAGGCCTTGGAGTGCTTAACCTAGAAATCCTGATTATTTAGAGTAAATCGTAAGCAAAACGGCGAAAGAGCATTTTTTATGGCGTCTCAAATTAATCCCATAGTGGTTGATTTAGATGGAACCCTGATTAAGACAGACATGTTGTTTGAGTCTGCTAATCAATTTATTACCGAAAACCCACTGCGTTTTTGGCAGCCATTCTTATGGTTGATGCGAGGTCGCCCCTACCTCAAAGAGCAACTTGCACAACATTACCGTTTTGATGCCGCCAATCTACCCTATAACGAAGAGGTGCTAACTTGGCTTCGCTCTGAGGTAAGCAAGGGAACTCCGATTTATTTAGCAACCGCCAGCAATAAAGTGATTGCCGATGCCGTAGCCGCCCATTTGAAATTATTCACTGGTGTTTTTGCTAGCGAAGGTGATATGAACCTTAAGGCAGGTCGAAAGCGTGATCGCTTAATTGCGGAATTTGGTGAAAAGCAATTTGACTATGTTGGCAATGAAAGTGATGACTTAGCGGTTTGGGAGAAGTCAAAAAATTCTCATGTGGTCAGTAGCTCAACAGCTCTGTTATCTAAAGTCGACAGCCTAGGCAATAAAGGCAAAGTATTTGCATCACAAGAAGGTGGATTAATGACTTTGGTGAAAGCGATGCGCTTACATCAATGGGTCAAGAATCTTTTAGTCTTTGTGCCAATCTTAGGCGCTCATCAAATTAGCAATACGCCCGCTCTCATTGCAGCAGTTCTGGCATTTATTGCATTTGGCCTTTGTGCATCCTCTGTCTACTTATTGAATGACTTAGTCGATATTGGGAATGATCGTCAGCACGCACGTAAAAAGGCGCGACCCTTTGCTGCAGGTAAGCTCAGCCTTCTGACTGGTTGGTTACTTTGGCCTATTTTGACTATCAGTGCATTTGCATTAGCCTGGGCTACACTACCGGCAGTATTTACTGGCGTCCTATTGGTTTATTTTGCTGTAACGCTAGCGTATTCATTCTCGTTAAAGCGCTTTGCTATTTTGGATGTACTAGTACTGGCTGGTTTGTATACGATTCGTATCGTTGCAGGCGCTGTAGCAACAGGTATTCCGTTGTCATTCTGGTTGCTGACTTTCTCCATGTTCATCTTCTTAAGTTTGGCGTTTATGAAGCGCTATAGCGAACTCAAGTCAGTAAAGGATGCTGGTCAGGCAGGTAAATTACCTGGACGTGGATATGCTGCTGATGATCTTGAAGCTGTATCAGCGATGGGTGTAGTGTCGGGCTACTTATCCATCTTGGTTCTAGCTTTTTATATTCAAGATAGCTACACCGCAGTGCTCTATCGCACGCCACAGATTATTTGGCTCGCTTGCCCATTAATGTTGTATTGGGTCTCGCGCACCTGGTTAATTACGCACCGTGGCGCTATGAATGATGACCCTGTCTTATTTGCGATCAAAGATCGGGTAAGTCATCTAGTCGCAATATGTTTCGTTCTCATCTTTATTTTGGCTACTCTCTAAATGGAAATATCTGGTTGGGGTCGTTATCCCAAGATTGACGCCGAAGTGATTCTTCCTAAAACAGGAAGTGCTTGTGCTAGCGCTCTTAAAGATCCAGGGCTATTGATTCCTCGTGGTTTAGGTAGAAGTTATGGTGATAGCAGCCTTGCTCCAACAGTTTTAGAAACTACTGAACTGCAGTATTTTCAAGAGTTTGATCCAGAGACTGGAGTACTTGCTTGTGATGCTGGTGTTTCTCTATATGAGATTCTCAATGTCTTCATACCTCAGGGTTGTTTTCTACCAGTAACCTCAGGTACACGATTCGTGACAGTGGGCGGAGCCATAGCCAGTGATATACATGGCAAGAATCATCATGTTGACGGAACCTTCTGTGAGCATGTACTCTCTTTTGATATTGCGCTAGGTAATGGCGAAATCGTCACTGCTAGTCCAACGCAAAACCCAGATCTCTTTCATGCGACTTGTGGGGGAATGGGTCTCACAGGTGTGATTATTTCTGCCAGAATTCGAATAAAGCCCATTACTTCTAGTGAAATTCTAGAGACAACTATCAAGGCTCCCAATCTAGATGCAGTGCTCGATGGCTTTGAAAAGTACATTGGTAGCACCTATTCTGTAGCGTGGATTGACTGCTTAGCAAAAGGTGCTGATTTAGGGCGCTCATTATTAATGATTGGTGAGCATGCGACTGATGGCGGTTTAAAGGTGTCCAGCAAGAAGCCCATCACCATCCCAATAGATGCCCCAACCCAATTGTTAAACCCACTTTCGATTAAAGCCTTCAATACGCTTTACTACGGCAAGGTTCTTCAGGCTGAACAATCAAGACGTACCTCATTTGAAACTTACTTCTACCCCTTGGATCAAATGCTGCATTGGAATCGCTTGTACGGCAAACCAGGTTTCTTGCAATATCAGTTTGTGATTCCGATCGCTACAGGTCGGGAAGGTATGCGCCGCATCTTAGAAGAAATCACTGAATCAGGGCAGGGCTCATTCTTAGCAGTACTCAAAGCCTTTGGTAAGCAAAATGAAAATTACTTATCCTTCCCGGTTGAGGGATATACCTTGGCGTTGGATTTCAAGGTCACGCCGAGCATTTTCAAATTACTCGATCGCTTAGATGAGTTGGTCTTGCAATATGGTGGCAGACTCTATTTGGCAAAAGATGCCCGCATGACTGAGCAGACCTTTAAAGCAAGTTATCCTCGCTGGCAAGAGTTTGAAGCTGTCAGAAGTAAATATCACGCTATTGGCAAATTTGCTTCTCTGCAATCCAAACGACTAGGTCTTGCCTAATTACACATTAAAAGAAGTTAACTGAGAAAGAAATGATGAAAAGAATTGTGATCGTTGGTGCCACCTCAGGTATTGCAAAAGAGTGTGCTCGTATATGGGTAAAAGAGTCTGCTGTCGATTTAACCCTCGTAGTTCGAGATGTTGCTCGTGCACAGCCATTGATTGCTGATCTTCAGGTGCGCAGCCCTCATTCCAAGATTGAAGCCGTTGCTGTTGACTTTAATGACGCAAGTGCAATTCATAATCTGGTAGAAGAGGTTTATCACAGCAGGACGATTGATAACGTTCTGATTGCCCATGGAACCCTTCCTGATCAAGCTGATTGTGAGAAGGACCTCAATCTTTGCAAAGAGACTTTAGACATCAATGGTGTTTCACCTTGTTTGTTTGCAGAAGCTTTTGCTAGCGTTATGCAAAACCAGGGTAAAGGCAACATCGCCATCATTGGTTCTGTTGCTGGTGATCGTGGCCGTAAATCCAATTACATTTATGGTGCTGCAAAAGGCTTAGTCTC
>CAJARE010000319.1 GCA_903944255.1 uncultured beta proteobacterium | reverse complement strand
TTTGATTGATTCATTCTTTCAATGTAATGGATTTACATCATTTTTGCTGATTGCAGCTTAAGCATTTGTTATCTTTATCCTTTACTTCATGTGCTCAAAAGGCAGTAAGGCCATTAGTTCCGCCAGCCTCAACCATGAGATAAATAGGGTTAAAAAGTGCGCTGCAGCATAAATTTTGAATGAGTTTCATACTAGGGCCAATCAAACCTTTCCGCTAAGTTCAAAATGGATATCACTAAAGCAGCAAAAACAGCTCTAAATGCCCTAGTTGACATCGCTAGCCATTCAAGCAATGGACGACCAGTACCAGTGCCAGAGCTCGCTAAAAGACAGCATTTATCGATTAGTCGCATCGAACTTCTATTACGCCCTCTAAGAGAGTCAGGGATTATTAGGGGTGAAAAAGGCCGTAGGGGAGGTTACGTACTCTCCCAAGATCCACAGATCATCACCATTAAAGATATTGTTCTAGCGATGAATTTAATTACCAAGCGCAAGGTTGACCTATCAGATATTGCAAAAGAGCTCTATCAGTCCCTTGAGACTTATATGCTGAGTTGTATGGCAAATGTCACCCTAGCATCGACAATTAAAGATTACGTTCCAAGCTTTAGCGATCTTAAAAAACCACCTGAGCGTACAGTGTATATTCCTCTCGATACAAAAGTAGAAAAAAGGCAAAAAGGGGAAATTCAAAAGGTAGTGAAGGCTCAATTTAAGAAAATTGAAGAAGTGGCGCGTGGACCAAATTCGGTCTTTGATTTCGCTAATTATTTGGATCGTAGCTCTAATTAAAGTTAGCATGAAAGACGGGCTTCTTTTTGAAGCATGGACGCGGCGTACCAATTTATCAAATAAGTCATAAACTGGCATAGTGCCAAGATTCTCATCAAAAATACTGTCCGAATCTGATGTATCCCGCCTGATTGAAATGGCTTGGGAAGACCGCACTCCATTTGACGCAATTGAACAATCCTTTGGCCTATCTGAGGCTCAAGTGATTCAGTTAATGCGCCATGAGCTCAAGCGCGGCTCATTTGAGTTGTGGCGAAAACGGGTCACTGGGAGGGCAACTAAGCATGTTGCTCTGCGAAGCAAGTTAGTGGATCGCGCCTATTGTCCAACGCAGTACAAAAATAAATGAATTCCCCTAAAAGATTAGTGCTGATTCTTGGAGATCAGTTGGATTTAAATGGGGCCGCCCTCAGAACTTTTGATATCAAGACTGATGAGATAGTCATGATTGAGTCAATTCCAGAGGCTCAATATGTATGGTCCCATAAAGCAAAGATTGCCCTATTTCTATCAGCGATGCGACACTTTGCGATTAAGCTAAAAGAGCTCAATTACCCGCTGACTTATATTCAAGCCTCACCCCTATCAATAGTGGAGACCTTAAAAGAAAAAATCATTCAAGAGCAGATTACAAATCTCATCTGTGTTGAGCCAGGCGAATGGCGTTTAAAGCAGCAGCTAGAGGAGTTGGCAAGAGAATTATCGATCAAACTAGAGATGCGTGAAGACGATCATTTCTATTGCTCGCATCAAGAGTTTGTTGCTTGGAGCGCTGGTAAAAAAGAGTTGAGGTTGGAATACTTTTATCGCTTAATGCGTAAGACTCATCAGATCTTGGTTGATAGCGAAGGAAATCCAGAAGGAGGTCAATGGAACTTTGACCAAGATAATCGGAAGCCTTATTCGAAAAAGGGTCCTGGGATCATTGAGGCCCCCATCTTATTTGAGCCAGATACGCTTACCAAGGAGGTTCTTGAATTTGTTAGCACGTCTTATGCGAGCCATCCTGGAGCGTTAGAAGATTTTCGCTGGCCAGTCACTCGTGCACAAGCGCTAGAAGCACTAGATTATTTTGTCGAATTTCGTTTAAGAAATTTTGGGGTATTCCAGGATGCGATGTGGACTGACACTCCATATGGATGGCACTCTATTTTATCAAGCTCACTGAATCTGAAATTACTCAATCCGCGGGAAGTCATTGCCGCTGTTTTGCAGGCCTGGAAAAAATACGCTTTAGATCTTTCTACAGTTGAAGGATTTATTCGACAAATTTTAGGTTGGCGAGAATTTGTACGAGGCATGTATTACCTGGATATGCCCAAGATGGCTCAAGATAATTATTATGATCATCAAAGCCCTCTGCCTAAATGGTACTGGACAGGTCAAACCAATATGGCCTGTATGAAAGATGCAATCGGACAGACACTTCAGTATGGCTATGCCCACCATATTCAACGCCTCATGGTCACCGGCAACTTTGCTCTACTGGCAGAGATTTTGCCCTCAGAGGTGTGTGATTGGTATTTGGCAATCTATGTGGATGCGATTGAGTGGGTAGAGCTGCCGAATACTGCTGGTATGGCTTTATTTGCAAATGGTGGACGCTTTACTAGTAAGCCCTATATTGCAAGTGGTGCTTATATCAAGCGTATGAGCAATTATTGCAGCTCTTGCCAGTACAAGCCAGAGGTGCGCTTTGGAGAAAATGCTTGTCCTGTCACTACCTTATATTGGCATTTCTTAATCAAACATCGGAATCAATTTGAATCTAGCCCACGAACAAGGTTGATGACAGCAAACCTTAAGAGAATTAGCGATGAAGATCAGAAGTCGATCGAAGAGCATGCAGGCTATCTATTAAATCATTTAGATGACCTCTAGAGCTTGATATGAATGCTTCCTTTAAGGGTAATAAAAGTTTTCTGCCTAGCAAAATCTGTGTCGTCTGCAAAAAAGAAATGACTTGGAGAAAGTCATGGGCCAAAAACTGGGAAACTGTTAAATACTGCTCAGACGCTTGTAGAAAAAAGGCACCTAAGGCACAGATCTAAATGATTTTTTGCTGACTACCAGGGTAATTTTTCTCCTGAGTAGGAAATAAAACTTCCTGAATCCTCTTTTTTTAGATTTGCGATGACTTGCAACATATCTGCTGCTGCATCGTTCGCCGGTCTTCCAATTTTCTCACCACGAAATGGTTTTGAGAGTTTTGAATTGACGGTACCTGGATGCATTGCGATTAAGACGGCGTTCGGCTTTGTGCGAGTCCATTCAATCGACACCGTTTTAATTAACATATTGAGTGCAGCCTTAGAAGCACGGTAGCTGTACCATCCACCAAGTCGGTTATCTTCAATGCTCCCAACTTTGGCAGAGAGCTTAACCATAATGCTATTTTGAGGATCTAGTAATTTAGAGAAGTGGCGCATGGTGAGTGCTGGGCCAACAGTGTTGATTTTGATGAGCTCTGTCAGTTGCTCAGCATTGACATCATCCAGTTTCTTTTCAGGCATCCAGTCGTTTGTGTGTAAAACCCCAATCGTATTAATGATGAGTTGAAAAGGTGCAGTGTGTGCAAGTGCATCGGCACAAGACTCTATAGAGTCTAGATTTTGATAATCTATTGGAAATTCTGAATGTCGATGAATTCCTACAACATCTGAACATGAGGGATTCTTTTGAAGAAGCTCCATAAACGCAGCACCAATACTTCCAGAGGAGCCAATGACTAGTGCACGAAAGGGATTTGGAAGTAGCAGCATGTAGGCTTTTCAGAAGGATGTGAGTGGTGATGGCTATATTAATAAAGTTTAAGCCCTCATGATTCTTTGTTCCCAGAATCAAGTTTTAGTTACCAAAGTAGCATACTCAGTATTTGATAAGTATATTACTGGGATGCTTCCATAAAGATTGAACTGGTTAAACTAGGCTTTTAAGGAAAGAGTTTGTCTATAACCATCAAGACAGTAAATTGGGTTATGCGAGGGTTCGTGGTGATTGTTAGCTTTTTTACCTGCCTAACCATTGTTCATGCGCAAATGAGCCCTAAAGAAGTGAGGCCATCGAATACGATGATGCTCATTTCAGGAGGAGTTTTTATCATGGGTTCTAATAACGGTCCCGATGATGAAAAACCACAACATACTATTTTTCTAAAACCATTCTTTCTGGATATTCTTCCTGTAAGTAATGCTGATTTTGCACAATTTCTGAATTACCGGGGTCTTCAAAATCAGCAGGGCGAAGTTTTTTATGATGATCAAGATACCGATGCCAGAATCCATCGGCGTAACTTAGTATGGCGAGCTGATCTCAATTATGAACTTTACCCAGTGAATGAAGTGAGTTGGGTAGGTGCGCGAGATTACTGTGCTTGGTTAAATAAAAGATTGCCGACTGAGGCCGAGTGGGAAAAAGCAGCGCGCGGTGTTGATGGCCGGAAATACCCATGGGGTAGTGCGGCGCCTAATGCAAAGCTAGCTCTTTTTAGCGCTCCTTATAACTCATCGGCACCAGTTAATGCGTTTCCAGAGGGAGCAAGCCCATATGGAATCTTAGATATGGCCGGCAATCAATGGGAGTGGGTATCGAGTATTTATCAACCCTATCCTTATAAAGCCGATGATGGTAGAGAAAACCAAAATGCTGGGCCGATCCGATCCACTCGTGGTGGTGGGCATGATTCGAATGCGGAGGAAATTAGCACTACCCACCGAGGTAGATTTTTATCCCGCAATCCAAAAGCAGGTCACCACAATATTGGTTTTCGTTGTGCCAGCACTGACTAAGTCAGCAGAATATAAGAAGCCCTATTAATACTATACTTTAAGCATCCAAAAATAGGACTGTAAAGAAATGCCTCTAGATCCAATAGTGATTGTTTCAGCAGCTAGAACACCTTTAGGTGCCTTTCAAGGAATTCTTTCGCCATTAACTGCTCCTTCCTTGGGCTCATTTGCTCTTAAGGCCACTGTTGAGCGCAGCGGCATTGATCCCAAACTCATAGAAGAAGTATTGATGGGCTGTGTTTTGCCAGCGGGACTTGGTCAAGCCCCTACTCGACAGGCTGCTTTACAGGCCAATTTACCCTTATCTGCTTGCTGCACTACGATTAGTAAAGTCTGTGGATCTGGTATGAAGGCTGTCATGATTGCTGGTGATGGGATTACTGCTCAGTCTTATGGAATTGCTATTGCAGGTGGCATGGAATCAATGTCCAATGCCCCTTATCTTTTGGCTAAAGCGAGAGGTGGTTATCGCTTAGGCCATGGACAATTAATTGATCATATGTTTATGGACGGCTTGGAGGATGCTTACGAAAGTCGTGGTCGCTTAATGGGCGGATTTGCTGAAGATTGTGCGACTACTTATGGATTTTCTAGAAAAGACCAGGATGAGTTTGCAATACGCTCTACTACTAGAGCGCAGGAGGCAAGTCAAAACGGGAGTTTTGAATGGGAGATTGCCCCCGTTACGGTATCAAATCAAAAAGGCGATGTGCTCATTGATCGAGATGAGTCCCCATTTTCAATGAACATTGCAAAAATTCCTGAATTAAAACCAGCCTTTGAAAAAAATGGCACCGTTACTGCAGCCAATTCTTCATCGATCTCTGATGGTGCTGCTGCCTTATTGCTCATGCGCGAGTCTGAAGCCAATAGATTACAGCTGCAGCCTTTGGCTCGCGTTGAGGGATACGTTAATTATGCGCATACTCCCGCTCTGTTTCCAACGGCACCTATTGGAGCAATCCAAAAGTTATTCAGCAAAACAGGCTGGACAAGTAAAGATGTCGATCTTTATGAAATTAATGAAGCGTTTGCAGTCGTTGCAATGGCTGCCATACGTGATCTGGCTCTACCGATTGATAAAGTGAATATTCATGGAGGGGCATGTGCCTTGGGTCATCCCATTGGTGCTTCAGGCGCCCGTATCATCGTCACTTTGCTAGGGGCATTGAAAAAGCAGCACTTAAGGAGGGGGGTTGCATCGCTATGTATTGGTGGTGGCGAAGCAACAGCGATTGCTATAGAAATGTATTAGATGAATATTGCAGAACTTCTACGACGTAGCGCTAAAGTTTCCCCTGATAGAGTAGCGATTCTCGTAGGTGATCAAGCGTATTTAAGTTACGAACAATTATCTTCCCGAGTGGCTTGTCTTGGGAATGGCTTGAAATCAAAATACGACCTCAAGCCCAACGATCGCGTAGCTATTTTCTCGGCTAACTGTAAAGAATACCTTGAGGCTTTGTATGCTATCTATTGGATTGGGGCGATATCCGTACCCATCAACCATAAGTTGCATCCCAAAGAGTTAAGTTACATATTGGAGGACTCGGGCGCTAAAGTTTTAATGGTGTCTGATGAGCTGAATGGCACTATTAAAGACATTCCTTATTCTGCCGAACAAATACTTGTTCTAGGTTCTCCGGATTATGAAAGCATATGCTCAGCTCCCGCAGTTCAGTTATTACGGCGTGAGCTTGACGATGTGGCTTCATTGTTTTATACCTCAGGTACAACTGGTAAGCCAAAGGGTGTCGCTCAAACACATCGCAATTTATTAGGCATGACGATGAGTTATTTCACTGATGTGGATGAGATTGGCGCAGATGATGCGATTATTTACGCGGCACCGATGTCTCATGGGGCGGGCCTTTATAACTATCCCTTTATGTTGCGAGGGGCTAAACATGTTATTCCAAGGTCAGGCGGGTTTGATCCAGAGGAGTTAATTGGCTTATCACAGACAGTAGGAAACCTATCCTTCTTTGCTGCACCGACAATGGTGAAGCGTTTAGTGAGTCATTTAGAAAATCAGCCCAGTGATATTTCAGGTATTAAAACTATCGTATACGGTGGTGCACCGATGTATATAGAGGATGTCAAGCATGCACTAAAAGTGTTGGGGCCAAAATTAGTCCAGATTTATGGTCAGGGAGAAAGTCCTATGACGATTACCGTATTGGCCCGTGAGCATTTGGCAAACTCTAATCATCCCAAATGGGAGGAACGTATAGCTTCAGTTGGTATCCCTCATTCCATCATGGAGGTAGCGATCGTGGATCACGAAGGAGTGCAGGTACCCAGTGGAACGATTGGTGAAGTCATTACAAAAGGCGATGTAGTGATGCCCTACTACTGGAATCAAGCAGAAGCAACTGCTAAGACCTTGAGAGATGGATGGCTTTACACGGGAGATACTGGCTACATAGATGGTGATGGGTTTTTAACCCTAAAGGATCGATCAAAAGATCTCATTATTTCAGGGGGATCGAATATTTATCCTCGTGAGTTAGAGGAAGTCTTAATGACGCACCCAGCAGTGATAGAAGTTGCAGTGATTGGCAAGAAGGATGAAGAGTGGGGTGAAATTCCCGTTGCTTTTGTGGTTAGCCAATCTATTACAGAGCAGGAGCTTGATGCTCTCTGCCTGGAAAACATTGCTCGATTTAAACGCCCTAAGAAGTATTATTTCTTGAAAAGCCTACCAAAAAATAATTATGGAAAAGTTCTGAAAACTGAATTGCGTAAGCTTTTAGAAAAAGAGTAGCCTAAGTTATGTGGAAAAATTTGAGTAGAGAAGAGCTAGATAGGGCATACAACAATTCTTTAGCAGTGCCCAATAGTTCAAAATTAACTCAGCGCTGGACCGATACTAGTTATGAGCTTAGAGGGCGTTTGCCAGGCGAGCTGAACATTTCTTATGGAAAAGCAACCAGACAGTCCTATGATTATTTTTCTGCGGGCAATGATTCGCCTATTGTGGTCTTTATTCATGGTGGTTTTTGGCAGAATCGCTCAAAGGATGACTTTACCTTTATCGTACCGCCCATGCTGGAGCAAGAGCTTTCTATTGCATTATTGGGTTATCGATTGGCACCTGATGCCGCAATGAATGAAATTGTTCTCGATATTCGTAATGGATTAAATGCCATAGAGAGTATGGTGCGATCTGAACGCAAAAGCTTTTCAGGTTTTTGCCTATTAGGCTGGTCTGCGGGAGCGCACTTGGCTGCATCAGTCATGGATCAATCTAATGTCTATGCGACTGTAGGCGTGAGCGGTATTTATGATTTAGAGCCAATGCGCCATTGTTATGTCAATCATCTATTGCAACTTGATGCTGAGATGGCTATGAGGTATTCACCAATTCTTCATACAGCGCATTTTGATAAACCTATAAATCTATTGGTAGGCAACGATGAGCTTTCTGAGATACAAAAACAGACGCTAGATTTTTTTAAATATAGAGAAAGTAAGGGTCAAAAGGGAGTCTTACTGCAATTAGACGGCTTAAATCACTTCACTATCCTAGATGAATTAATTAGAAAAGACAGTCAAATTTTGAAATTAGTAAAAGAAACTGCTAAACGATAAAAAGTAGATCAATCTATCCGAGTAAAGAGCTTAGATTCTAGGTATCCAAAGAATCCATGCACACCAAGCACCGAAATAACAATACCAAGCTTTGGGTTGGTATTTTTAACTGCCAAGAGGAAACATTTTATTTTGGCTGAAACTCATCTGGTGCCCCTGGTGGAATAGGGGGGTGTTCTTTTAGTGAGTTCTGAAAATTGATTACCATTTTACGAATTGGACCCCTGACCCAGCCCTGGGTTGAATTCACATCCGATTCTTCTTTTGGGTCTTGTACTATATTAAATAGATAAGGTGTTTCAAGATGATTGGCACCGGCATTTGGCTCTACCTCCCAAACAAAGTGCATTTTCCAATCACGCCATTTTGCAGCCCTTAATTCTGTTTTGATAAAGTAAACAAAGCCCTCTCTATTGGATTTCTCTTGCTTCCCCACAAGAAATTGACTTTGATCCAGTCCATCAATCACTCTATCTTTGGGTATCTCTAAGTTGGCGAGTTGAGCAAGAGTTGGAAATAAATCAACCACATGAATCATCTCATTTGTGACTTTCCCAGCCGGTATTTTGTTAGGCCAGCGAATAATCAGTGGCACTCTTAAAGCGCCTTCCATGGCGGTATGGTAGGTTCCTGTCCACATTCCTGCGCTTCCTCTCCAGGGCCTTCGATATTCTGGACCATTGTCGCTAGCAAATATGAATATAGTATTCTCGGCTAAATTATTTTGATCAACAGCATCTATTATTTGTCCCACCCTTGCATCCATCTCTATTAGAGAGTCTGCAAAGTCCCCATGTTTAGAAACTCCCTCAAATTCACGATGTGGAAGTGTTGGAAAATGTAATTGCGTTAATGGAACATATAGAAAAAATGGTTTTTTATTAGCATTGCGTTTGATAAATTCACAGCTACGTTCTGTTAGTACAGCATCAATCTTGCGGCGCATCTCCAAATCGTATAACTCTTTTTTTTCTGCCGGCTTTCCTTTGATGCCTTCCATGACGTATGGGGGCTCAACAATAGACTCGTCATACCCGATTGAATCAAAAAACATACTTTCATTAGTAGTTCTTGGGATGCCATACCACTCATCAAAGCCTCTATCTTTTGGGTATCTACCTTCTTTATCACCAAGATGCCATTTTCCATACATGGCAGTTGCATATCCTGCATCTGAAAATAATTCTGCTATGGTCTTTTCCCAAGGGATAATTCCCTGTGGTAATCCAGCAGGGACAGACTGAATAGCGCCAGTTCTAATTGGGTGTCTTCCAGTCATCAGTGCCGATCGAGTAGGCACGCAATCACTTTCTACATTAAAGTTTAGAAAGCGCGTACCTTCCAGAGCAAGGGTATCAATTCTAGGCGTTGGTGCTCCACGAAGTGCACCACCACCGTAGCAGCCTAATTCGCCCCAGCCAAGGTTATCTGCCAGAATTAAAACAACATTAGGCTGGGTATTCATTGGTTTATTCATGGTGTATTGGGTCTATTAAATGATGCACTTTAATCTATTGGAATTTGAAGAGTCTTATTCAACTCTGACCAACGTTGTATTGAGGTTTTTAAAAATATTTCAAACTCACTTGCAGACATAGACTTTGCACTCAAGCCTATATCTAGTAATTTAGCTTTAATTTCCGGCTTTTCTAAAACGATCCCAATTTCCTTGGACATCTTATTCAGAATTGATGGGGGTAAATTTTTTGGTGAAACTATGCCAACCCATTGATTAATGACAATGTCTTTAAAGCCGAGCTCGCTAAGTGTTGGTACGGTTGGTGCAGAAACGTTTCTTTGCGCGCTAGTAATTGCCAAAATTCTGATGCCGCCCTTTTTTTGTTGAGAAAGTAGGGGGGCAAAACCAAGGACTGCGGCCGGGGTTGTGCCACCAGTTAAGTCAATAATCGCTTGACCTCCACCTTTATAAGGCACGTGAAGCCATTTGAAGTTACCAGACTTGGCCAGCCATTCACCAATGTAATGCTGATTTGTTCCTTGTCCTGAAGTTCCATAAGAAAGTGTATCTGGCTTATTTTTTGCAGCATTGATGAGTTCTTGTAAGGTTTGATAAGGTGTTTGACTGGATACTGCTATACCAATTGGTTGATCACCTAATAAAGAAACACCAATCAAATCTCTACCCAATCTCCAAGGCAAGGATTCTTTAGTTGCGCTGATGATGGCAATGCTGTCAGAAGCCACTGCAAAGGTATATCCATCGGGAGTCGATGATGCAGCAACTTGCATTCCAATAGCACCAGATGCGCCAGGCCTATTTTCAACAATAATCGATTGGCCTAATGATTTGCTGAGCTCTGTGGCAATTAATCTGGTGACGATATCATTTGTGCCGCCTGCAGCCTGAGGAACAATAATTCGTATGGGGCGTTCTTTGGGCCATTCTTGAGCCCAAGAATGATGAGCGAATATAAGGGGGGCTAGTAAGGCACACCATGTAGCTAAGTATTTTTTCATCCGGTACCTTGTCGTGAGTTTTTTAACTCTTTTGAATGAGTTGCTCAAAAGCCTCTACAAATGACTCAGGGGGCTGAGCTCCCTGTAAAAGGTATTGATCATTAAGAATAATAGAGGGAACTGAACTAATACCAGCTTTTGTATAAGTAGCCTTCTCTTCCTGTACTTCATTAGTAAACTCGCTGCCACTCAGAATTTCCTGTGCTCTTTGATGGTCTAGTCCAGCACGGGTGACTGCCTCTAATAAATTTTTCTGATCATCAAAGTTGAGCGCTAGGCAAAAGTAAGTATTGAGAAATTCCTTTTTCAGGGCAGCTTGTTTATGTAGGTCATACTCTTTTGCAGCCCAATATAAAAGACGATGAGCATCAAATGTGTTGTAAACCCGTTTACGACCTTCAGGATGAAACACAAATCCTGCCTCTAGTGCTTTAGCTCGTATGTTGGCTTGATTGGCCTGAACCTGCGCTACAGTTAAGCCATACTTTTCAGTGAGATGTTCAATGGCATCTTGACCACCCTTTGACATATTGGGGTTGAGTTCAAAGGGCCGAAAATGCACCTCAAAGTCAGCTTGATCACTTAACTGGGAAATCGCCTGATGAAGATTACCCAATCCTACGGCGCACCAAGGGCAAGCTACATCAGATACATAGTCAATTTTGATAGTTGGTTTCATAGAGCCTATTCTATAGGAGCTGATATTGAGGGTGATCTTACCTTTTTTATTCTCTACTTTAAGCTAAAGAATAGCGGTTTTCATTGAATCAATGCACGAAAGGATAGTTCATTATTTAATAAATTGTTAATGTAATAATGAATATCATATTTTTAATTAAAACTAAGAAAGTATTTTATTAATTTGAATTTCTTTCGCAAACCTCCTTTTGTACAAGGAGTCAAGGTGATGGTCGAGTCATCGCCAGGCATTGTGGCTTGGTCACTTGTGACTAGTATTAGCTTGCTGAGCGCTGGGTTAAGTCCGGTAGATACATTCTGGTTCAATATTATGGTCTACGCTGGTTCATCACAATTGGCCGTTATGCCATTAATTAATGGTGATTATCCTTTTTGGACAATATGGCTGACCGGCCTGATTGTGATGTCTCGTTTTATTATTTTTAGTGCAACTATTCAACCGCACTTCAAACAGTATTCTTTCTTGCAAAGATTGGGTATCGGGACCATCAATACCGATATGAGTTTTGCGAAATTTATAGAAAAGTTTCCATCCCCTAATAACTCGGATGGTTCTAATACTCAAATTCTGTATTTTGTAGGGATGATCTTAGCCCATTGGATTTTTTGGCAAATAGGTGCATTAATCGCTATTTTTTTTGGGTCAGACATACCCAGTTCTTGGGGCTTAGGATTTGCAGGGCCCTTAGCATTACTTGCCTTGATTGTTCCTGCTATCAAGCATAAAACGGCAGTAGTCTCAGCTTTGGTTGCAGCGATTACTTGTGTGCTGACTGTGAACTTGCCCTATCGGTTGACGATTGTCTGTTCAGTGTTTGCTGCTGTATTTGCTGCAGTATTAATGGATAAAAAATTTCCGCAGAGGCAGGCATGAGTACGGTTGATTTGTGGATAGCATTCTTTGGCTTGATGTTAGTGAGCATCTTGACCAGAACTTCCTTGTTATTAGTGGGCTCAAAATTCCCCATTCCAGCAACAGTTCATGAGTTTTTGCGCTATGCGCCTACTGCCGCATTAATTGCAATCGTGCTTCCGGAAGTATTATTTATGAAGGATCCTGTAACTCAGTTATTTGAGCTAAATCTCTACTCTCCTCAAATATTTGGAGCGATCGGCGGAGTCATTGGGTTTTTATTCACCAAAAGTATATTGGCAACGATCTTCTTTGGGATGCTCTTTTTTACTCTAGCAAGATTGGTGATGTAGCTTTGGGGTTTGCTAAAAATAAGATCAAATTTGCTTTATATTCAGTCTTAACTCTTTTTTAAGAAAAATATCACATGCCAAGTACTTCTAAAGGCGGTCTGAAGCTCATCAATAAAGATACCCTTTGGGATAAAGCCTATTTATCTTTAAGAAGCGCCTTATTAGCAGGTAAATTTGTTCCTGGTGAGCGAATTATTTTGCGAAAAGTTGCGCAGGATCTTGGCATTAGTCTGACACCCGTTCGTGATGCGATTAATCGCCTGGCTGCTGAGAATGTCCTAGAAAGAGGAGGTGTTGGTCAGGGTGGAGGAGCGTCAGTGCCTTTATTGACGTCCAATGAGTTCGGTCAATTGATGGCAATACGCAGTAGCTTGGAGCCATTAGCAGCAGAGGCGGCGGCTAAGAATGCAACAAAAGCAGAAATCAATGAAATTTCTAAGCTTTTGAATCACATGAGAAATTTAGCTGAAACTGGAAACCTTGCATCCTATCTGGATGCTCACTACAAGTTCCATTTTGGAATATATAAGTTGGCTAATCAGTCTATTCTGCTTCAGGCAATTGAGGGTGCTTGGCTGCGCTGTGGGCCCACATTAAATCTGGCTTTGCCAGAGTACAAGCCAGGGCAAAAAAGGCATAAACATCATTTAGCTGCTCTCAATGCCTTAAAGAAGGGGGATGGTATTGGCGTTGCCCGAGCTATTCGTGCTGATATTGATAGCGCCCGCCTAGACATCTGTAACTTATTGGATTAAATCTATGAAGGAAGTTAGGGTTAATCAGCTATTTCCTAAATGAATGTTGTTTGTTATAACATTGTTATGTTTCTTAGCTAAAGGGGATGAATATGAATACTTTTAAAAAAGCCGTTATCGCAATGGTGACGTCTGTACTGGGAGCCTTTGTGGCTTTTGGTTCTGCTGTGGCAGCGGATTTTCCAACCAGGGAGATAAAACTAGTAGTGCCTTGGAATGTGGGTGGATCAAACGATATTTCAGCTAGATTAATCTCCAAAATTTTGGCTGATGAGGGAATTACTGTTGTTGTCGATAACGTTGCTGGGGCAACAGGCACTATTGGTATGACAAAGGTAGCTAATGCAGAGCCTGATGGCTACACCATTGGAATGGGCACTAGCTCGACTATGGCGATGATTGCTCAGGGTTTAACGCCCCTTAAAAATGAGCAATTTGCTCCAATCGCGCGAGTGACAACAGATCAATTATTGCTGCTTGTACCTAAGGATGGACCCGCAAAAGATTTGGATGGTTTTGAAGCAATGGTAAAAAAGAGCCCAGGCAAAGTTTCTATTGGAACTCCTGGCAGCAATAACTTGAATCATATTTTTGCCGTGATGACGGGTAATGTTGTGAATTCATCGATCATTACCGTTCCATATACCGGCGGCTCTAAGGTAATTATTGATCTTGCAGGTAAGCAAATTGATGCTGCGGTTTTAAAACCCTCCGAAAGTAAGGCGCAGATTGACTCCAATTTGGTGATGCCTTTGGGAGTATTTGCGAATGAGCGCATTAAAACAATGCCCAATGTCCCCACCTTCAAGGAAAAAGGTTACAACGTTTTCCCATATGGGCCGCTTGTACAGATGGCATACCTAGCTGCTCCTGCAAAAACGCCTCCTGAAATTCAAGAAAGATTAATTGCTATTTTTAATAAAGCGATTCAGGATCCCCGTTTTAGGTCTGCCTCTGAAGAAGGTGGCTCTAGAGTCGATAGCCTTACTGGAAAAGCTCTAGCGGCTGAAGTTATCGCTGTCACGAATACTTTGGCAGTAGTGGGCAAAAAAGTATTTTCTGAACCAAAAAAATAAATATCAGAAATTGAAAGAGTATTGATGAGTCAAATCAAAAAAGTTACCTGTCACGTTGTTTCTGCACCTGTAGAAAAGCCATTCACCTCTTCAAGAGGTTGGATTTATAAAACGAGGGGTTCTTGCATTGTTGAGATTGAGACAAATGATAGCGTCGTAGGCTGGGGAGAGTGCTACGGACCATCAGCAGTATCAAAAGCATTTATTGATACCCAATTTGGTCCTCGAATTATTGGTAGAGATCCATTTGATGTGGAGGTGATTTGGGAAGATCTCTATAACCGCATCAAGGACTACGGTACTACTGGTATGGCCATTTCTGCAATCAGCGGAATTGATATTGCCCTGTGGGACATAATTGGTAAGTCTTGTGGTCAGCCAATTCATAAGTTAATTGGCGGCTCCTATCGAGATGAGGTGACTCCTTACGCAACAGGCCTATATTTTATTGATATGAATCGCTTGATTGAAGAAGCGGTGGAAGAGGCCATTGAGTTTAAGCAAAATGGTTTTACTGCTATCAAGATGAAAATTGGTTTAGGCGACTTAAAGCTAGACATCAGACGAGTAGAAGCGGTCCGCAAGGCAGTGGGAGATGATATGCGACTGATGGTTGACGCTAATCATTGTTTCACCGTGCCCCAAGCCATCAAGATTGGTCGCGAGCTTGAAAAATTGGATATTGAATGGTTTGAAGAGCCGATATCTCCAGAGGATTTAGATGGCTATGTTGAGGTGACTCGTGCCCTTGATATGGCTGTAGCGGGTGGCGAGAATGAATTTACCCGTTGGGGCTTTAGAGATATTGTGGTTCGTAAAGCAATGGATATTGTTCAGCCTGACGTTTGTGCTGCAGGCGGTATCAGCGAATGCCGTAAGATTGCAACCCTTGCTAGCGCACACGGAGTTGAGTGCGTACCGCATGCTTGGGGATCTGTGATTGGTGTTGCTGCAACCTTGCATTTCTTGGCAGCACTTCCAGATCAGCCGCCAAGTTTTAAAGGCAATCCTCCGCTATTTGAGTTTGAACAATGTGAAAATCCATTCCGCGATTTACTGTCTGTTGAACCCATTGTTCAGCGTAACGGTAAGGTGAGTGTGCCTAAGGGCCCAGGTCTTGGCATTGAGATAAATCGACAAATTCTTGATCAATATCGAGTCGCATAAACTGTAGTTATGCGCTATTTGACATTTATAAAAGGTGAGAAAACGCCTGCAGTAGGAGTGCTTCTGAGCGATTCTTTGCACATCCTGGATCTTTCACATGTCAGTTGTAGTGACATGATTGGTGGCACGGGTTCAAATTTGCTTGAGATGGTTATGGCAGGTTTACCCTCTATGACCAAGAAAATCACAAGCAAAATTGAAAGTGGTCATTATGATCAGGCTGCTGTAGTGAGTCTCGATAGCATTTCAATCTGTTCTCCAATCCTCAATCCAGGAAAGATTGTTGGGGCTGCATATAACTTTACAGACGCATTAGATGAACGCTCGATGGCATATCCAACAGAGCCTGTCATCTTCGTCCGGTCGGCTTGCACTGTGATTGGCCCATACGATCCCATATTAATACCACCAGATGTTGGTAACGTAGGATATGAGGCTGAGTTAGCGGTTGTAATGGGTAAACGGGCCTTACATATTGAACCTGAAGCCGCTATGAATTTAATTGCAGGTTACACGGTTCATAATGACATTAGTGGTAGTGGCATGATTAAGGCAGATGGAGGAAACTTTGTACGAGGAAAGAATATGCTCGCATCTGCTCCATTTGGACCCTTTTTGATTACGCCCGATGAAGTGCCTGATCCATATGCAATTGGTATTCAGCTTAGTGTTGATGGTAGAACTTTACAAGATGGATCTACTTCCACAATGCTGTTTAGAATTGCAGAGCTGATCTCCTATATTTCAAAGCAGATGCCATTGGAACCAGGGGATATTATTGCAACAGGAACCCCAGCTGGTTTGGCGATGGTCCATACACCAACTGCATGGCTTGAGCCAGGGCAAACTGTCCGGGTAGAGCTTGAGGGTTTAGGAATTTTAAATAACCCAATTAAACAGGGAGTGCCATTTTTTGAGTAAAAGATTCAAGGTATTGTTAACTAATTCTATTCATCCCTTGTATCACGAGGAGTTATCAAAAGAATGCGATGTTGTTGTAGCTCCTGACACAAAGCCTGAGACACTCAAAGCCCTCATATCAGATTGTGATGGTTTGATGGTTCGCTGCCAGCTTCCTCAAGATATATTTGAAGATGCCCCTCACATGAGGGCCGTTGTGCGGCATGGTGTGGGCTTAGATTTTATTCCAGTCGATGCTGCCACTAAGAGAGGTATTCCGGTGGCTAACTTACCAGGCTCAAATACCAATGCTGTGGTTGAGTATTGCATGGCCACGATTTTTTATTTTCGCAGGCGTTTAGATTTAATAGACTCAAGACTTCGGAGTCAGGGCTGGGCAAAGGCGCGTCCAATGGCTGACACATCTACAGAAATATCTACAACTACATTGGGTATTGTTGGTATGGGGGCCATTGGTAGCAACTTAGCAAAAGCGGCTGCTGGCATGCAAATGAATGTGATCGCACTAACAAGACGACCCGAGACCTTACCGTCCACCGTGAAAGCTGCCACTAAGGAAGAATTATTTTCTCAATCTGATGTCATCGCACTTTGCTGTCCATTAAATGACCAAACTCAAGGTTTAGTGGATCGCGCTTCAATTGCGATGATGAAATCTAACGCGATACTAATTAATATTTCTCGGGGTCCGGTGGTTGATACCCAGGCCATTCTTGAAGCTTTAGCAGAAGGAAAAATAGCTGGAGCTGCTATGGATGTTCATGATCAACATCCTCTTGCTGGAGATGAGGCAGTTTTTGATTGCCCTAATCTATTGCTCACACCCCATATAGCAGCCATTACCGCTAGCAGTATGCGCGGTATGAGTAAGGGATCGGTAGAAACGATTCTCGCCATACTCAATGGTGAAAATGTAAAAAATATTGTTAACCCAGAAGTTTTTTTAAATAAAGCTGAATGACTATGAATAATCCTATGCGTATTGTGAAGTTGGAAGCCGTTCCTATTTCCTTTCCTGTTCCTGAGAATAAGTCTGTTCGACTCGGTATTGGTAAATGTGTAAAACGTGATTCAGTTCTTGTACGTATCGAAACTGAAGATGGTCATATTGGCTGGGGTGAGGCACATCATGGACGAGCTCCTGGTGCAATTGCAAAATTAATCGATACAACGATGCGTGAGTTGGTATT
The DNA here is from genome assembly GCA_903944255.1 of uncultured beta proteobacterium. Lineage (GTDB taxonomy): Bacteria > Pseudomonadota > Gammaproteobacteria > Burkholderiales > Burkholderiaceae > Polynucleobacter. The sequence goes on along the minus strand of CAJARE010000319.1, from coordinate 6,534 downwards.
AAATCAAGATGCAATGGATATCAATGGTATTTGGGCTCGTGTTTATAAGATGCAGATTTCGAGTCATGGTATGGGTGCAGCAGCAGTTCTAGCATTGAGCGGTATTGATATTGCCTTATGGGATATTCGTTCTCAAATTATGCAACAACCCCTATATCGAATGTTAGGTGGCGCTTCTAAAAAGATTAAAGCTTATGCAGGCGGCATTGCTTTGGGATGGCAAGAGCCGGCATCCTTGGCAAAGGAGGCGCAAGAGCATGTAGCAACTGGCTACAGAGCTCTCAAGTTACGCGTAGGTGATACCGCAGAGAAAGATATCACTAGAGTCCATGCAGTGCGTAAGGCGGTGGGTGAGGAGATTGATATTTTGGTTGATGCCAATACGAATTACACATTGGCAGATATACGTAAGGTAATGCCTGCTTTTGATGATGCTGGGGTGAGTTGGTTGGAGGAACCATTTCCGCCGCAGGATCGAAAGGCATATCGTATGGCACGTAGCTTGGGAAGAGTGCCATTTGCGGCTGGTGAAAATCACTACACACGTTATGACTTCTCAACCCTATTAGATGATGGGGATGTTCAATTTATTCAGCCTGACTTGTCAAAGACCGGCGGTGTTACTGAGTCTATGAAAATTGCTGCTATGGCGAGCGCTAATAAGCTAACCATTAATCCACATACTTCAGCTACCGCAATCAATATGGGAACCACTATTCACTTTCTCTCTGCTATTGATAATCCGGGTTATTTTGAAGGGGACGTTACATCACTTAATCCCTTTAGGGATGAGATGATGGATAAAGCCGCTTATGAGCTTGATTCAGAGGGTTTTGTGAAACCTTATGAAGGTGTGGGTATTGGCATGAAAATTAACCTCGATTTTGTTAAGGATCACCCCTTAATAGATGGCCCTTGCTACGTTTAACGCCCAAGCTTAGCTTGGTGTTAAAGTCTATATAGCTCACTAAAGATGAAAAACCAACCCGAGGGTTGGTTTTTTTGATGCTCGATATTATTCTAGGTACTGAATCTAAGGCCTCAATCGCCTTCAAATGTAGTGGTAAAAAATTCATTCTGGAGACATTATGTGTACAAGCTTCTTATTAAAAGCTAGCGACAATGGTTGTGTTTATGGGCGTACCATGGAATTTGGCATACCCCTCAACTCAATGCTGATGGTTAGTCCTAGGAATTATTCCTATCAGGGTATTGGTATTGATGGTAAGCCAGGTACAGGCTTAAATTGGACTGGTAAGTATGCTGCTGTAGGAATGAATGCCCTAGGCGTATCAATCTACGCAGACGGAATGAATGAAAAAGGACTGATGGGTGGGATGCTCAATGCCCCTTTTACTGCCCAATATCAAGATGTTCTTCCAGCAGATTCCGCAAAAAGTATTTCATCGATTCAAGTACTGCAATATGCTTTGACAAACTTTGCAACAGTAGATGAAGCAAAAGAGGGTTTTGCTAATATTTTTGTCAATTGCTCAACCGTACCCGAATATAACAATTGCACTTTTCCATTGCGCTATTGCTTACACGACGCCAATGGTAAAAGTATTGTGATTGAGTACCTGAAAGGTGAGTTAGTGATCACCGACAATCCTATTGGTGTAATGACTAATGATCCCCCATTTAGTGAACAGCTCAACAATATTGGGCAGTTTGCAAACTTGACTAATATTGAGCAACCATCCCCAGTAATCGATGGCGTTACATATCGGTCTCCCAGTTCAGGTAATGGCTTGCATGGTATGCCAGGGGACTACTTAAGCCCCAGTCGCTTTATTCGGGCACTTTTTCTTTCTAAATCAGTCCCTACTAGTTATACCGCCATCGAGCAGACTAATGCTGCATGGCACATCCTAGGAAGTTTTGATATTCCTCCGGGGGCGATTACCTTGCCCGCATCTAACCCTTATGGTGGAGGTGCCGGTGGTATTGAGATTACCGAATGGAGTGTTGTAGCGGACAATAAAAACATGACTTACAACGTCAAAATGTTTGAGACAAGCAATATCTATACTTTTGATTTGAAAAAAATAGATGTAAATGCGAAAGAATTTCAATATTACAAGCTAGATAAACCACAGACGCCAATTTATGTAAATTGAGTATTGATGTGTATTTGGCGTATTGAAGCTAATTACTTATGAATAATGATGTACATTTTTCTAAAAAGTTAGTGGCTAGCTTCTGGCTGCTATGTTCTATATTGCTGTTCTCAATTAATGCAACTGCTACAGAACAAGTCAAATTAAATCCTTCGGGAGTTGACGCGGCAGCATTAGGCGAGGCTAATGCTTATAGTGGATGCCCTAATCCTCTGCAGGCACGTGAATGTCGAATTGGCGCTTGGTCTGGGCAGTTTTGGACTTCAAAGGTTGCTGAGGTTTTGCCATCAAAAAATCCATTACCCTTGCCTTTAATGAAAAATCCTCCTGATATTAGGTATCAGTGGAACTTTTCATCAAAATCGGTAGATGACTATTTGGCAGACACTAAGTCTACCGGCCTCATTATTTTAAAAAATGGGGAAATCGTTGTTGAGCGTTATCAATACGATCGCAAGCCAGAGATGCCCTTAAGATCTTTTTCAATGGCAAAAACAGTGATTGCGCTGTTGATTGGAATTGCACATCAAAAAGGTCAAATTATCTCTCTAGACGATAAAGCATCCCAATATTGGCCAGAAATTAGTCAATCAGTTTATGGGCAAACTACTATCCGAAATCTATTGCGTATGGCTTCAGGAGTTTCTTTTAAGGAATTGTATACATGGGGTCCTGGCGATGACAATTGGGAATGGGGAAGGGTTTTATACGCTAATAAAAATATTTCCAAGCCAGGTGAAGTGGTCGAATACTTGAATTCAAAAACTAAGCGCGAGTATGAGCAGGGATCAAAATTTAACTATGCTTCTATTAATACCGAAATACTCGGAAGAGTATTAATTCGGGCTACTGGGAAATCAATCGCCCAATTAACAGAAGAGTGGTTATGGCAACCAATGGGGGCTGAATACAAAGCATTTTGGCTTTTATCTTCTACGGATTGGGTTGAAGCAGGTGCAGGTGGTTTTAATGCAGCATTAAGAGATTACGCCCGACTGGGAAATTTATTGGCTAATGATGGCAAAAGAAATGCTGAAGAAATCATCCCGCAAAATTACTTAATGGAGTCTACCGATATTGCCTTACAGCCCGGCGCACTCAAACCAAGGACTGCTACTAATTACTATGGTTATGGATATCAGACTTGGTTATTCCCTATGAAAAAGCGCACATTTGCTTTTCTAGGCATACATGGCCAATTTATTTTTGTACAACCAGAGTCAAAAATAGTGATGGTACAGACTTCGGTATTTGATAATCCAAGCGGCAGATTCGATCCCTTTCCATACAAGAAAATCAATTCTTTGTGGTTAGGGGTTTTAAATTCCTTGGGTGGCGATAGTTCAGAATTTTATTTTTCACCCTAGTGCTCAGGATTGCATAAGGGGAAAGATATGCATTCTTTATATGACTTCATCTTTTAGCCAATACCATCGATAGAGAATAGCTTGACCTAGGCGACGAAACGGAGCAAGTAGCTCTGACTTAATCTTGCCGAAAAAGTTCGGGTACTCGAGCTCTGAGGAATAAATCGGTAGATTAAAAACAGGATTCGATTGATCTTTACCCGCAATTCTTTCTGCCAATCTTTTACCTGCCCAAGTTGAGAAGGAGACTCCATTACCGCCGTAACCTATGGCATACCAGACATTTTTATCTGCCCTTGGTTTGACAATGCGGGGCATCATATCGTGGCTGACATCAACCCATCCCCACCATGAGTAGTCCACCTGAATGCCGGATAAGGGTGGAAACTTTCTTGCTAGTCCGTCTATCAGTAATTGGTAATGCTTGGGGTTGCTAGCATCATTTCCATGGATTGAGCTACGACTACCAATTTGCAGTCGATTATCTTTTAATAGACGGTAATAAAACCGTAATTTACGCGTATCGGTCAGAAATACATGAGAGCGAAATCGAGTTGCCGAGAGTTCGAAGTCCGTTAAAGGTCTTGTCACCAGTGAATTTGAAAGCACGGGAAGAATTTTATTTTTGAGGGTGTCGTTTACATTCTGCCCTGTATAACCTCCAGTGCAGAATGCAACACGTTTGGCTTTTACTACACCATGAGGTGTATATAAATGTTCAATTCCGTCAATAGTTTTGGACTCTATTACAGGGCTACCAGTATAAATTTTGACGCCTAAGGCCTGAGCCTTTCTGAGCATGCCAAAGTTAAATTTGAGTGGATGAATTCCGATACCCTCTTCTTCAAGTAGGGCGCCATGGGCATCATGATCATCGCAATATCGTTCTTGAATTTCTGCCTTGGAGAGTATTTGTGGTTTGTATCCAAAAATACGTTGTTTAACATCCGCTTCAGAGCGTAGATAATCCAATTTATCAGGCCTGTGAGCAACATATAAATGCCCTCCAGGAGTTGCTTCACACTCAAACTCCGCTGTTAATTGAGAAAAATTCTCAAAGCCCATCCGAATTTCTGCATCTAGCTTTTTGGCAGTATCTAAACCCCAGCGCTCAATCCATTGAGAGCGACTCAGACGGCCGCTTGCATTTTGTCCTTGACCACCATTTCTACTCGAACAGCCCCAGGCCGTCTGGTTAGCCTCAAGGATCACAGCCTGTATTCCATGTTCCTTGGCTAAGTAAAGAGCGGTTGCTATACCAGTTGCCCCAGACCCAACAATCACTACATCAGCCTGGATATCACCAGGAACTGGGCCATCATTAGGCGGTGCTAAGCCTGCACTAGCCACCCAATAGGTTGGTGAGTATTCTTGATTTATGCCTGGTATAGAATCTACCAAAGGGTCGTGCAAAGGATTATATGTCTGCATGCCATCAATATAAAGTAAGTTCCTTTAGATAGAAAGTGAAAGATGAAAAGATCCCTGCAAGTCCTGATTTTTGGAATGAGCATGATTGGAAGCGTTGCTACCACTTCTGTGGCAATAGCCCAACCCTATCCAAATAAACCAATTCGAATTGTGATTCCTAATGCTCCTGGGGGCGGAACGGATGTTGTAGCGCGGATGATCTCAGAAAGTCTGCAGGCAGATCTGGGTCAATCTATTCTGATTGAAAATAAACCTGGAGCTGGAGGCGCAGTGGCTGCTGCTGATGTAGCGAAGTCACCTGCAGACGGGTATACCTTGTTAATGGCCGCAGCTGGATTTGTGATTGCACCTGCGGTGCTTCCTAAAGCCGGCTACGATCCAGTAAAAGATTTTGTAGGCGTTCGGCAGCTTGCAATTGTTCCGTTGATCATCGTTACACGCAGTGATAGTAAGTTAGAAAACATTAATGACTTATTAGAGCTCGCAAGAAAAGATGGGGATAAGGTTACTTTTGCCTCATTTGGTAACGCAACCCCAGCCCATCTTGCTGGGGAGGCAATTAATCGTCTAGGTAAGGTGAAGATGACCCATATTCCCTATACAGGCGGCATGAAGGCGCTTCCGGATATCCTCTCAGGCAATGTCACCATCGGTATTTTGGATGCTGTTTCAACATTACCCTTAGTTCAACAAGGAAAGTTGAAGGCTTTGGCGGTAACGGGCCCAAAGCGATTACCAGTATTACCGAATATGCCTACCTTGGTAGAGTCAGGTATTGCCTTTGATGCTGTGGGCTGGCATGCGGTTTTTGTTCCGGCTGGAACGCCAATGCCAATCGTTAATCGACTGAATACCGCTTTTACGAAGGCTATGGATCAACCTAAAGTCATTGAGCGCATTATTAATGGTGGATCGATTCCGATTGAAAAAGGCGGCACTCCAAGTCAATGGACTGCGCAGTATGAAAAAGAAACTAAGCAATGGGCGGAAATTGCAAAGGCAGTGAATGCAAAGCTGGAATAAAAAAAATCCAGAAGCCATTGGTTCTTTAGAAGATTTATATGGAGGAAAATTAGATCTTGAGCAGCGGATCGAAACGATTCGTCAACTAGATCGCTTTTTCCCCTGCAGTGACATCACTCCAGCCCCTCAGACGAGTTCGATTACAGAGCGCCTCATTGATTTATCTGACTTGAGATTGAAGTCTCAAGACCAAAATTTATCGTTTCAGGACTATCTAGATATCAATTGCGTAACAGGACTATGCATCCTGAAAGATGGTATTAAAGTTTACGAAAATTACTTTCATGGAAACCAAGGTAATACACCTTGGTGTGCTTTTTCAGTCACAAAATCAGTAACCTCAACCTTAGTGGGCGCCGCTATTGCTGATGGGTTCATTCATGGTGTGAATGATTTGGTAAGTGACTACATACCGCAACTTAGTACAGGAGCTTATTCAGGCGTCAAGCTTGAAGATATCCTTCGTATGAGCTCTGGAGTGTCATGGGATGAGACTTATGGAGATCCACAATCTGAGCGTCGAAAAATGCTTGAAGTGCAACATCTTCAACAAGCGGGTGCAATATTAGATTTTTTGAAAAATTTAGATCGAG
>CAJARE010000318.1 GCA_903944255.1 uncultured beta proteobacterium | reverse complement strand
GAATGTTCCAGCCAAAGCCGTTGATTCCAGCACTAATAGCCTACAAATAACAGCCCAAGTTAAAAAATTAACCTTGATTGATCGAATATGGGAAGATTTGAATATATCCGTCAAACAGCAGACCGGTGCCTTACAAATGCGGATCAATGCGCCGCAGATTAATGGCCAGATTCAGCTCCAAGGCCCTAGCCAAGTCAATCCCAATGGAATACTTTCCGGAACATTTAGCCGCCTACGGGTACCCGATGTGCCCACTGAATTGGTTAAGTCCACTGCCGCCAATACTTCAAATAAAAAGATGCGCAGTCCCGATAGCATTCCTAGCCTCGATTTATCTATAGAGGATTTTTCCTGGTTCAAGGCACAGCTTGGTCAATTCAAAATCAAGACTATTTCAGCTAATAATGCGCTCAAGATTGACTCTATTCAAACTATTAACCCCGAAGGTGAGTCCAAAATTACTGGCCAATGGAATGGTACTAGCCAAAATCAATCTGAGCATACCCGACTTAACTTTGATATGGATGTGAAGAATGCTGGACAACTCATTGCTCACTGGACTGATAAAAAATCGGTTGATGGCGGGCAAGGTAAAGTGAATGCATCGGTTGAATGGAATGGCTCACCATTTGACCCACAATTCGACTCTTTAAAAGGTAGCGCAAATTTAAATCTGATAAAAGGTCGACTGTTAGAGGTCGATACCACTGGCGCTCAACTTCTGGATGTTTTGAGCTTACAAAGTCTACTGAAATTCGCCACTCTTGATCTACAAGGCAGCGTTGGAAATATAGCAACTAAGGGAACTAGCTTTAATTCCATTAACGGTAGTTTTGACATCAATCAAGGTATTGCGCAAGCAAAGCAAGTCACAATGGAACTTGATCAGGCTCGTGTCGCGATGAACGGTCAAATCAACATTCCGAAACAAACTCAAGATTTACGAATTACCATCTTCCCTACCATCGATGCAACAGCTGGTTCATTAGCTGCCTTTGCGATCAACCCTATTATTGGTTTAAGCGCTCTCATTGGGCAATATTTAATTACTAGTCAAATTAACCGCAATCTTCAATCAGACTATTTAGTTCAAGGCTCTTGGAAAAATCCTGAAGTGATTCCCCTAGATCAACAAGGAAAACCTATCGATTCAAAGGCTATGGATAGGATTCGTAGTAAGGAACTTTTAAAAGAGCAAAGCAAACCCGCATCGAACAGTTCGTCACCTCCATCATGAATCCTAGTGAAAATATAAGCAATATTCGGATCGCGTCTATCCAAATGGTATCTACTCCCGAACTTCAGGAGAACCTCAATACAGCTGCTAGATTAATTAAAGTTGCAGCTGAAGAAGGTGCTCAGCTTGCTGTCTTGCCTGAATATTTTTGCTTGATGGGCTTAAAAGATACCGATAAGGTTCGAGCTCGGGAGTCCTATGGCAATGGCCCTATTCAAGAACAACTGTCGGCAATTGCAAAAGATAATGGCATTTATTTAGTTGCAGGAACTATTCCCTTAGAAGCTGGTGATCCACAAAAAGTGTTGAATACGACTTTAGTCTTTAACCCCCATGGTAAGACGATTGCGCGTTACGACAAAATTCATTTATTTGGATTTCAGACTGAAACTGAGCGCTATCAAGAATCTGAAACGATTGAAGCGGGCAATGAGCCAGGCATACTCAAGATTGCTATCGGCGCTCAAGAGTGGATTTTTGGACTGAGTATCTGCTATGACTTGCGTTTTCCAGAGCTTTACAGGGCTTTAGGTCAAGTGGATTGCCACATTATTCCGGCGGCTTTTACCTATACGACGGGTAAAGACCATTGGGAAATTCTGCTTCGTGCACGGGCGATTGAGAATCAATGCTACGTTCTGGCTTCAGCCCAGGGTGGTACCCACCTCAATCAACGGCGTACATGGGGGCATAGCATGCTGATTGACCCTTGGGGTGATATTTTTGCCAATCTCCCCGAAGGTGAAGGTTTTATTTCTGGGGTATTGTGCAAAGATAAATTAAACGAGGTACGCTCTAAGTTACCTGCACTGACCCATCGAAAGCTTTAAATCACCGAAAGATTTTTCCAATCAATGAATGCACCAGAAGCACTATTTCCAAATCACTGGACCAAAGCTAAAAAACAAGCTGATCTCCTGAAAGTAGCAAAATCAATTTTGCTGGAACCCACAGGACTCACAGAACAAGATCTTCATCGCACTTTTGGCGATATGTTTACACATCGCCTAGACGATGCCGATCTTTACTTTCAACATACTCGTAGCGAAAGCTGGAGCCTTGAAGAAGGCATTGTGAAATCTGGTAGCTTCAATATTGATCAAGGCGTTGGCGTACGTGCAATCTATGGTGATAAGACAGCCTTTGCTTATTCTGATGAAATTAATCTAGAGGCACTCAATAAAGCGGCGAAGGCAACGCGCGTTATTGGACCAGAAGGTGGCAAACAAGCTCTTGCTAGCAAACACTTTCATCCCCTCTCTAATAAACTCTATTCCGATATTAATCCTCTAGACTCTTTGCAACCCAAAGAAAAGATTGCGCTTCTTGAAAGCATTGAGCGACGTGCAAAAGCGCGTGATCCTCGGATTATTCAAGTGATGGCAAGTTTGGCTGGTGAATTTGATGTGGTCTTAGTTGTGCGTGCTGATGGATTGCTTGCTGCTGACATTCGTCCATTAGTCCGCGTCTCAGTTCATGTTATTGCTGAACAAAACGGTCGGCGTGAATCTGGCTCCTCTGGTGGCGGAGCGCGTCATGATTATCAATACTTTGATGCTGCACTCATCAATCGTTATGTTGATGAAGCAGTAGATGGTGCCCTAACGAACTTAGATTCACGACCTGCTCCTGCTGGACCGATGACCGTAGTCATGGGTCCAGGTTGGCCAGGCGTCTTACTCCACGAGGCAGTTGGTCATGGTCTGGAGGGTGACTTCAATCGCAAGGGTTCTTCCGCTTTTGCCGGACGCATTGGTCAACGCGTGGCAGCTAAGGGCGTCACTGTAGTGGATGATGGCACGCTCTCAGGCCGAAGAGGCTCGCTCAATATTGATGATGAAGGCACGCCCACCCAATGCACCACCTTAATTGAAGATGGTATTTTGAAAGGCTATATTCAAGACAGTCTGAACGCGCGCCTAATGAAGATGCCACTTACGGGCAATGGTCGCCGAGAAAGTTTTGCTTCATTACCGATGCCACGCATGACCAATACCTATATGTTGGCCGGCAAAGATGATCCACAAGAAATTATTGCTAGCATTAAGAAGGGTCTTTATGCGGTCAATTTTGGGGGTGGTCAGGTGGACATCACCAGCGGAAAATTTGTTTTTTCTGCATCTGAAGCCTATTGGGTAGAAAACGGAAAAATTCAGTATCCAGTCAAAGGGGCCACCATCATTGGCAGTGGGCCAGAGTCCCTAAAACAGGTTTCCATGATCGGCAATGACCTCAAATTAGACGGCGGCGTGGGGGTTTGCGGCAAGGAGGGGCAGAGCGTTCCAGTGGGTGTTGGCCAGCCTACCCTAAGGATTGACAGCCTTACAGTGGGCGGAACTGCCTGATATCGCCCAATTACGGCTTAAAATAGCCGTATGAGCCAACAAAACACTAATCCCGCCAATTGGTACTCCGCCGTTGATAAGACGTCGGATACCGACGATCAACGTATTCACAATATTTCTATTCTGCCTCCGCCAGAGCACTTGATTCGTTTTTTTCCTATTTCAGGCACTCCAACAGAAGCGCTGATTAGTAAAACCCGTAAGAAGATTCGGGACATCATTCATGGCAAAGATGATCGTTTACTCGTCATCATTGGTCCCTGCTCGATTCATGACCCAAGAGCAGCATTGGAATACTGTCATCGCCTCTTAGCAGAGCGTAAGCGTTTTGCTGGAGAATTAGAAATTGTGATGCGGGTGTATTTTGAAAAGCCACGCACCACTGTTGGTTGGAAGGGTTTAATCAATGACCCCTATTTAGATGAGAGTTATCGCATCGAAGAAGGTCTTCGTCTTGCCCGCCAAGTCCTGATGGAAATTAATCGTATTGGTATGCCAGCTGGTAGTGAATTCCTTGATGTGATTTCTCCACAATATATTGCTGATCTGATTTCGTGGGGCGCTATTGGTGCTCGGACAACCGAAAGCCAAGTGCATCGTGAACTAGCATCTGGTTTATCAGCACCGATTGGTTTTAAAAATGGCACTGATGGCAATATCAAAATTGCAACAGATGCAATCCAAGCTGCAGGTATGCCGCATCACTTTCTTTCCATTCATAAGAATGGTCAAGTCTCTGTGGTGGAAACCAAAGGTAATAAAGACTGTCACGTCATTTTGCGTGGCGGTAAAGAGCCTAACTATGAAGCGCAGTATGTCCAAACCGCTTGCGCAGAGCTTGCAGCCGCCAAGCTTCCAGCTGGTTTAATGGTGGACTTGTCTCATGCAAACTCTAGTAAAAAGCATGAGCGTCAGATCATTGTTGCTGAGAATATTGCTGAGCAAATTGAGTCTGGATCGCACCAAATTTTTGGCGTCATGGTCGAAAGTCATCTTCATGATGGTGCACAAAAATTCACGCCTGGAAAAGATGACCCTGCCAAACTAGAGTACGGCAAGAGCATTACTGATGCGTGCATTAACTGGGATGACTCAGTAAAAGTGCTTGAGCGTCTTGCTGCTGCTGTGAAGAAGCGTAGAAGTAAAAAAAGTAAGCCCTAAAAAATGAATGGGTGGGTACCGGAAAAGAGACTAACTTATTTAGTCTCTTTTTTTTCATGCTTCCACAGTACATCGCTACCACCTGCAGCACGATTTAGTATGCGTGATAAAACAAATAGTAAATCTGAGAGGCGATTGACATACTGACGTGGAGAATCATATAAGGGCTCAGCCCAACCCAAACGAACAATCGAACGTTCAGCTCTTCTGCACACTGTTCGGCAAACGTGAGCTTGCGCTGCAGCTCGAGTTCCTCCGGGCAAAATAAATTCAGTTAGTGGAGGTAGTTGCTTGTTGTACTTTTCGAGCCAGACATCTAATTGGGCAACATGCTCAGGTTTGAGGAGCTTGTAATTCGGAATACAAAGCTCACCACCCAAATCAAATAAATCATGCTGGATCTGCAAAAACAGCTCTTGTAACTCTGGGGCAATGCTTTCAGGGATCTGTTCGGTCATCAAAACGCCGATTTCAGAATTCAACTCATCGACGTCCCCCATAGCGCAAATCCGCAAATGGTCCTTTTCTACGCGACTTCCGTCACCTAGACCGGTCATGCCTGAATCACCAGTTCTGGTGGCTATTTTTGATAATCGATTTCCCATGAGCTTAATTATAGGTAAGTGGCTAAAATGTTCTTATGAATATGGTGACCCCGCCCCCCGATATCGCTGCCATCAGTGCGCTTCAGTCCAAACTCGTTTCTGCTTTACGCCCTATCCTGCCAGAGCATGCCCTGCTGTGGGAGCCTGAGGACACAATTCCCTATGAATGCGATGGGTTAGCAGCATATCGCCGCATGCCTCTAGCAGTAGCTTTGCCTGAAACAGAAGAGCAAGTAGCTCAAATTCTGAAGATTTGCTTTGATATGCAAATTCCAGTGGTACCCCGCGGATCAGGAACTGGTCTTTCTGGTGGCGCAATGCCGATTTCTCAAGGTTTAGTCCTCTCTTTAGCCAAACTCAAGAAAATAATCAGCATTGATCCATTTACGCGCACTGCAGTAGTGCAACCTGGCGTTCGCAATCTTGCCATCTCAGAAGCAGTTGCTCATCTTGGTCTTTATTACGCTCCCGATCCGTCTTCACAAATTGCCTGCTCGATTGGTGGCAACGTCAATGAAAACTCTGGTGGCGTGCATTGCCTTAAATATGGTTTGACCTTGCATAATGTTTTACGTGTGCGTGGTGTTTTGATGAATGGTGAAATAGTCGAATTTGGTAGCTTAGCTCCTGACTCTCCCGGATTAGATTTGCTTGCCATCGTGATGGGTAGCGAAGGAATGTTGGCAGTGGTAACTGAAGTCACCGTTAAATTGGTTGCCAAGCCCAAGTTAGCGCGGGTGATTATGGCTAGTTTTGATGATATTGAAAAAGGGGGTAATGCCGTAGCTGACATCATTGCTGCTGGCATCATTCCTGCTGGCTTAGAAATGATGGATAAGGCAACAACCCGTGCAGTAGAAGAGTTTGTCCATGCTGGGTATGATCTTGAGGCAGAAGCCATTTTGCTTTGCGAGTCTGATGGCACTTTTGAAGAAGTGGCTGAAGAGATTGCACGTATGACTAAGGTCCTAGAAGAATCCGGCGCCAGCGGTATCAAGATCTCTCAAGACGAATCTGAACGACTCAAGTTTTGGAGTGGTCGTAAAAATGCATTCCCTGCTGCAGGTCGAATCGCAGCTGACTATTACTGTATGGATGGCACTATACCTCGCAGACATATTGCTACTTTATTAAAGCGTATCCGAGGTATGGAAACTAAATATGGCTTGGGTTGCTTAAATGTTTTTCATGCAGGTGATGGCAATATGCATCCCCTTATTTTATTTAATGGTGCAGATCCAGATGAATGGCACCGCGCAGAGGAATTTGGTACTGAAATCTTAGAGGCCTGCGTTGAGCTCGGTGGAACCATCACCGGAGAACATGGTGTTGGTATCGAAAAGATTAATTCTATGTGCATTCAATTTGGCGAAGGTGAACGAGAATCTTTCTGGGGTGTGAAGAGTGCCTTTGATCCAGCAAAATTACTCAATCCAGATAAAGCGATTCCCACTTTAAGTCGCTGTGCAGAATATGGGCGCATGCGCATCAGTGGTGGCAAGTTGCCTCACCCCGAATTAGAGCGCTTCTAATGACTGGCGCCAATATGAATCCCGCAATAAAAGACTTTCAAGAACAAATTCTGAATGCTGCCAATCATCAGTCTGTACTTTCTATTGAAGGCAGTGGAAGCAAATCTTGGTATGGCAATGCTAATTCGCACACTAAGTTAAATGCTCGGACTTATTCTGGAATCTTAGAATATCAACCAGAAGAATTGGTGATTACTGCTTGTGCAGGTACCCCACTCAAAGAAATCGAAGCAGCTCTGAAAGAAAAAAATCAAGTACTCGCATTTGAACCCCCACACTTTGGCGAACACGCCACATTTGGTGGTGCAATTGCTGCAGGTCTAGCCGGTCCAGGCCGTATCAGCGCAGGTAATTTTAGAGATTTTGTTTTAGGTACTCGCATCATGGATGGCAGGGGGCAAGATCTGAGCTATGGCGGCAAAGTGATGAAGAATGTAGCGGGATATGATGTTTCTCGATTACTGCCAGGATCTATGGGCACGCTTGGGCTTCTACTGGAGGCTTCAGTCAAAGTATTGCCAAAGCCTGCAGCAAGCGCCACTTTGCGCGCTCAGATTTCTCAAGCTCAAGCACTCAAGCTACTAAACGAATGGGCTGGTCAACCCCTACCCCTATCGGCAAGCTGCTGGATTGGTGATAGCAAAGGCAGCGATGGTGAATTAACCATTCGTCTTGCAGGTGCTGCTGCAGTGAAAGCTGCGATTCCTGTAATGAGCTCTTTAATCAATACCAATGAAGTTGATCCGCACATTGCTGACGTATTTTGGAAAGAGTTGCGGGAACAACAATTAGACGCCTTTACTAATCTTGCTGCTGATCAAACACTTTATCGCTTGGCACTACCAGCTGCATGCGGTCCTTTAAATATTCCTAATTCAAAAAATGAAATTGTTTTGGAATGGCATGGCCAACAGCGTTGGATTAAAGCTGCTGGTGATGAGGTGACTTTTTCAGCCATTAAGCAAATTGCAAGTGCTCATGGTGGTCACGCAAGCCGTTTTAAACAAGGTATAGGAGTTGATCCATCTTTGCAGCGCTTTACATTACTGAGTGAGCAAGCGCACTCTAAAGCACTTGAAATTGTCCAAACTCGCCTTAGGGCAGCCTTTGATCCAAGCGGCGTATTTGCCACCTCACGCCTTCCTTAAGTTCTGATATGCACACTCAACTCGCCCCTCAATTTGAAAATACACCCGAAGGTATTGAAGCGGCCCGGATTCTGGGTAAATGTGTTCATTGTGGTTTTTGTACGGCAACCTGTCCAACATATCAAGTGCTGGGTGATGAGTTAGATGGTCCTCGTGGTCGCATTTATCTCATCAAACAAATTGCTGAAGGCCAAGCCCCTACAAAAAAAACCCGTTTGCATTTAGACCGCTGTCTCACCTGCCGCAACTGTGAAAGCACATGCCCAAGCGGTGTGGAGTATGGCAAATTAATTGATATTGGCCGTCAATGGGCGGAAGAAAATACTCCAGAGCGTCCACTAGGTCAGCGTCT